>NZ_CAWUDN010000008.1:0-127401 GCF_963920915.1 Nostoc sp. PCC 9305 | reverse complement strand
AAGGGTAAAGTCTTGGCCATCTAATACTTGGCTTATTTCCGCCGTGCTGTACTAGCCCACCCTGCGGGATCTTGCTACATCCCCCAACCCCTTCTCCCAATTTTGGGAGAAGGGGAGACAAATTCAAAGTCCCTCTCCCAAGCTTGGCTACGGTGTACACACATCTTTGTATAAAACCAAAATCGTTGAAGATCCCCCTAAATCCCCCGATAAATTGGGGGACTTTGACTCTAGTTCCCCCTTTTTTAAGGGGGGTTAGGGGGGATCAAAAGCCTGTGGCGCAACTCTAGAAGACTTGTGTATACACCGTAGCAAGCTTGGGAGAGGGATTTAGGGTGAGGGCTTTTGATTCATGCAATAAGTCTAATTGCTATGAGAACATTTACCTATTCTGCTGTTCTAAGATTTTGCGTAGACGCGAAGCGGCTTGCCGAAGGCATCGCTATCCCCACACATCTATATAATAAGAAAACAGTTACGATGAGCGATAACTATATTTTGAAACGTATACATACATACAGACAGCAAATCATAAAAGAAAATAAAGAAACCTGTCTTTCGCCTATCCAAATAATAAGATACTAATAGTAATAGGATATACAGAAAATAGATTTATAGCCTTACCAAATTCATATTTGAGTGCATCTGAGTACAGCTTAATATATTGCAAAATATCTTGATAAAATCTTAGCAAATGCTTACGGGTAAAGTTTCTTGTAGCGCGAACATAAATTCTTAACCCCTGTCCCAAAAATACTAGTACCCCCATCATTAAATACTAGTGCCCCTACCCCAAGATAAATTTTAAGTTTATCTAGAGTCGGGGTTTCGGCGTTTGAGTACAACTTCAATCAATCCAATAAATCCAATCAGCATTGGGTTTTCTATCGAGTTGGAAGTCACCTGATATAAGCATAAAAATAGCAGATGACTCTTTTACCAGATAGACATTACCGATGCAACAGTCTTTAGACAGTATTAGCGATCCCCCAAGTACCAAAATGCAGGATTCTGCCCGTACATCCATGCTGAAAAATCTTCTCTCTGGCGTTTTTTTTGAGCCATTATTGAGTGATTTTCGCATTATTTTTGAGCGCGATCCCGCAGCACGTAATTGGCTAGAAGTGGTGTTTTGCTACCCTGGATTGCACGCGCTATGTTTGCATCGTCTTGCTCACTGGTTACATTGTCGAGGAGTCGGTTTTATCCCCCGCTTAATTTCTCATTTGGGGCGATTTTTGACAGGTATTGAAATTCACCCAGGTGCAGAGATTGGTGAGGGCGTGTTTATCGACCACGGAATGGGAGTAGTCATTGGCGAAACTGCGATCGTCGGCGACTATACACTGATTTACCAGGGCGTCACCCTTGGCGGAACTGGTAAAGAAACTGGTAAGCGTCATCCCACAGTCGGCAAAAATGCAGTGATTGGGGCGGGTGCGAAAGTTTTGGGTAATCTGCAAATTGGCGATCGCGTCCGTATTAGCGCAGGTTCCGTTGTCTTGCAGAATGTCCCCAGCGATCGCACTGTTGTGGGAATCCCTGGTCGGATTATTTCTCGCAACGAAAGTGCCAGCCTTTCTCCTCTAGAACATGGAAAGCTACCCGATGTGGAAGCAAGCGTGATTCGTTCTTTGCTCTCGCGCATCGAAGAACTCGAAAAACAACTGCAAACTTTACAAGTCAAGAGTCATTAGTCATTGGTCATTGGTCATTAGCAAATGACAAAGGACAAAGGACAACTGACAACTGACAAAGGACAAAGGACAAATGACAAATGACAAATCACGTTTTGCAGATTCCTTTGAGCGATCGCTGGCGAATCTATCACCGTTTGCAAGAGTTAAAAATTAATTGCTCTTGTCCCCCCGATGGTTCTTTACGGGTGCAAGTGAACAATTTGCTCGAAGTAATTCTAATTCGTAGTACAGTTATGCAACTTCTTGCTTCTCGTCACGAATTATTAGAATGGCTAGAGCGTTGCTGGCGTTACAGTGATGAGTCATGATTATTTCAAAAAGACCTAATTTAGGCACGATTAATCTTGAATTCATGACGCAAGTACTGGACTTTATCCTTTTTGTTCATAGATGCACAAAGCTCAAATAGGTTTAGAGTTTGAAGCTACTGTCCGCTAGCAGAATTTGTTGCAGACTGAGATGGATTAGACGGAGTTTAGATTTTGTTGGGTCTACTAAATCTGAAACTTCCCTGACATATAGCAACAATTAAAAAGGCGAAATTCCTAAATATAAATTGGAATTTCTAATTTTTAACTTTTTCCCAAATTAAGAAATTGAAAGTTCAATCAATTATGGCGACTCGGAACAGAGATATAAAACTACTCAATTTTTTGCACAATGAACTTGAACTTTCAAATGCTGATATTGCTGTAGCTCTGCGACACCGTGAATTAGAAAATGGCCCGCTCCCAATGCTTCTCTGGCAGTATGGTTTCGTTGATTTAGAACAGCTAGGAAAGATATTTGATTGGCTCGCAGACCAAAGTTAGTTAATTGAAATCCTGTAGCTCTGAGTACCATTACCTGCCTCATTTACACCCATATACATTAGAAAAGATGAGGTTACGAAGATGATTACATCCTTAATTGCTGGCTTCTGTGTATTACTTTGTTCGGGATTTGCTAATAGTTATATTAGTTCATTGCTACTCGAAGACATTTCAACTGACATCGGTAAAAACGATTAGTAAATTATACATTGATTTAGTTCCCTGCCATACAGATGTGATGCTAATAATGGGGCAATAATTAAGGATCATGTATCCTACATTATGAATTGTGATATTTTTAGCATTTACCATCACGAGGGATTGTAGAGGGAAAGGATATTAAGAATACTTCCAAGAGAGGGATATTTGCAATGAATCAAATCATAATTAATGACACTACATTACGTGATGGCGAACAAGCAGCAGGTGTTGCCTTTACTCTACAAGAAAAAGTAGCGATCGCGAAGTTTCTCGATGCTATTGGTATACCCGAATTAGAAGTGGGTATACCGGCAATGGGCGACGAAGAAACCCGTGCGATCGCTGCAATCTCTGACTTAGGTTTACAAGCAAAACTCTTGGGCTGGAACCGTGCTGTCATCTCAGATATCAAGGCTTCCATCGCCTGTGGTTTGAACCGGGTGCATATTGCCATTCCCGTCTCTGGTATCCAAATAGCCACTAAATTTCATGGTCAGTGGCGAGTAAGTTTACAAAAACTCAAAGACTCCATCAACTTCGCCCTCGATCAGGGTCTTTGGGTAGCAGTCGGCGGAGAAGATTCTTCCAGGGCTGATGAAAACTTCCTCTTAGATGTAGCACTTTATGCCCAAGAATGGGGTGCATCCCGTTTCCGTTTCTGCGACACCGTAGGAGTTCTCGACCCCTTCACCACCTACACCAAAGTCCAAAGGCTGGTTTCCGCGTTGACGATTCCCCTAGAAATCCACACGCATAATGATTTTGGTCTGGCAACTGCTAACGCTCTTGCGGGTATTAAAGCTGGAGCCTCATCAGTGAATACCACAGTCAACGGATTGGGTGAACGGGCAGGAAATGCAGCATTAGAAGAAGTTGTCATGGCGATCAAACGCATCTACGGCGTTGATTTGGGCATTGACACACCCAGTTTGCTGGAACTTTCTCAACTAGTTGCAGCCGCATCAGGAGCCGATGTACCACCCTGGAAAGCGATCGTTGGGGAAAATACCTTTGCTCACGAATCTGGCATCCATGCTCACGGAGTATTGCAAAATCCCATTACCTACGAACCATTTGCTCCTGAAGAAGTGGGTTGGGAACGGCGTTTAGTAGTAGGTAAACATTCTGGACGGCATTTAGTTGCTAACTTGCTAGAACAGCATGGAATTTTCTTGAACTCTCAAGAAACCCAATCTGTTTTAGACGCAGTACGCCATCAATCGGTACAGAAAAAACGCAGTTTGACGACAGAAGAATTGTTGAATTTGGTCAGAGAACAGAGGTACTCTCATGCAACGCGATGAATTAGAACTAAACTTGCCACCCGCTTTTGAAATCGGTGAAAAAGTCAGAGTTCGTAAACTGCTAAAAAACGATGGTACCTTTCCCGGTAAGGAAGTCGGCCAAGTTTTAGTTAACAAGGGAGATATCGGTTACATAGCGAGTATAGGCACATATTTGCAGACTTCCTATATATATGCTGTGCATTTCTTAGAAACAGGGTTTGTCGTCGGCTGCAAGAAAAAAGAACTAGAATCGGTTGAGGAATCTCATGAAAGTAATGCTACGGATGAATGATGCCGGCACTTTAGTAGTTTACGTTGCTAAAAAAGACCTGGAAGAAGAAGTAGTCAAACAAACCGATGGAAATGATGGCAAAATTCTCACCCTAGCAAATGGTTGGGAATTAGAATTTCGTGATTTGCCAGACACAGCAAATTTACCTCAAACAGTAGAAGCTAAACGCCTAGCTTAAAAACAGTTAGGAGTTAAGAGTTATGAGTTGGAAGTTAATAGTTATGAGTTAAGAGTTATGAATTATTAACTCTTAGCTCCTCATTTTAACTCCTCACTCCTAACTCCTCACTCCTAACTCTTCACTTTTAAGTCCCCACTCCTAAATTTTTATCAATCATGGGTAACAAGTATTTGACGTTATCAGAATTGAACCTTGAGGGACAGTTACTAGGTTTTGTTGGTGGTGAACCAGGAAAATATAAATATATGCAATTGGCAGTTCCATCTGGAGATGTGGAAATTAAACTGCCTAAAGAGTTACGCCGTTTACTAAGTTCATCCTTAGTTCCTGGCCAGCAAATTCGCGTTTGTGGTCATAGTGAGATAGACTCGCGCACAAGTAAAATTAAAATTAAAGCCTATCGAGTAACACCAATTGATGTGTGTCCAAAGCAAGAGTTACCACCTCAACCCAAAGCGAGGATTATGGTATGTCAAAAGGGCGGTTGCCTGAAACGTGGTGGTAAAGGTTTATTATCAGAATTAGAAAAAACTTTGTGCGATCGCGGTTTATTAGACAAAGTTACTATTGAACATACAAGTTGCCAAAAATGCTGTGGCAGCGCCCCCAACTGTGTTTTACAGCTTGGTAAAAAGAAATACAAGAATATTCATCCTGATGCGATCGCAACTTTGCTAGAAAGTCACTTAACTTCAGAGTAATAAACTTCTCTAGCTATTCTTAAAATTAATACACTATTTTTTAGGGGTAAAATTTTTACCCCTATTTGTTGTAAGTATAGTTTGTATAGCACTCTTGTCAAACTGCGATCGGCTAAGTTATAACTGCTGCAACGCTAGTAATAACGAATACAAACAGAACTTATAAAAACCTGCCCTGGCAAATGGAATTCGCGGCATACAGACAAAACCTACCTCCCTGAGTTTCAACTTCTTAGAGTCCGCGTAGGCGGACTTTGTTTGTGTAGCCGCGATTTCTAATCGCCGGATATATTTGCTTTTTTGAAATTACTTTCAATACTTAAAAATAAATGTCTTTATTTACCAATTTACTCAATCTGCATTCAGCAAGTAAACCGCGTGAAGATTTTTTTACTGAGATTGTTGCTTATTTTTTGTCCCTGAATAATGATATTTTACTTAATTGGCTAAAACATCACTCAATTATCGGTGATGATAAATATTCCAGCATCAAGATTTCAACTCAACAAGAACATCAAGCACTGGCGATCCATACTGAGGATAGTAGACTTGATATTGTGGTTGAACTTTCAACTGGTTTAAGCACAGATGTAATATTTATTGAATCAAAAATTGGCTCTACAGAAGGATGGCGACAATTAGAAAAATATGCTGAGATTTTGAGTAACTTACCAAATGTTAGACATCGAATTTTAATTTACATCACCCGTGATTATGACCCAAAAGAAGAAATAAAAACTCCAGCATTTAATTTAGAACCAAAAGTAAGTTTTTATCAATTGAGATGGCATCAATTTTATGCCAGCTTACAACAACACGCCACTGATATCTTAGCCCAAGAAATATTAATTTTCATGAGGAATAACAAAATGTCTCAGAATAATCAATTTTCATCAGTTGACTTATTGACAATGATGAATTTTAACAAAACTCTCAATCTTATGGAATCAACTCTCAATGAAGAAGTACAGCAAAAATTCAAGCTAGCTTTTGGAGGTCTGATCAAGCCAATAGCAAGTACAAGTATGACTCAATGGAGATGGTACAGTAGATATATTATCTATACTAAGTTTTCAGGCGATAATTTTTGGTGTGGTCTTGGATATTTTAATTTAAATCCAGATAATTTTACGGAATATCCATATCTAGGTATATGTTTAGAGGTTTACGGTAATTTTGTAGAACGCCCAAAAATTATTGAATCCATGCACAAAGTAATTAACGATCAGCCTAATATATGGACTCCTGAGAATTTAACCATCTTGCCAGATTGTTCAGCTATTTTTTATCGAAAAAGCTTACAAGAGTTTTTATCTCAAGAAAACCAGTTATCTGCTATTAAAGATTTCTTCTTAAAATCCATTAATGAACTCAAAAATATTCAGCCAGATTTTAACTTCCCTTGGAAGGGTGTAAGTATAGAAACATTTACAGAAGCGGATAAAGAGAAAGACCTAGATACCTTACCATCCTCCATCGCATCACTTTAATCAGCTAGAGCTATATTAAGATAAAATTAACTCAGACAACAAGCCGCTACAAGCCTTATAGCGAGTATAGGTATTATGAGGAGCGTAACCGAGATTATTTTGAGAATTACCAAAGTAGTTTTTGTATTTGATAACTATCTGATAAAAAAATGCCCTTGCTAAAAAGTAAGGGCATTGAAATTTACCTATTTAATATTTAGTGAGTAAATCTATACAGCTTGAGATACTTTTCGCTTAAGCATCATCCAAAATTTCATTACTCCAGCGATCATTTTTATGAGAGAAAATAGTCTTTTATCTTGTCTATAATCACCGAAGATAAATCAAGCCGTATTGCGAATAGTCCCTAACCATTTGCTATGCTAATTTCTTGCGTAGCTTGCTACCAGCCAAAGCCAGACCGACGATTCCTAAGCCAGCGAGACTAGCAGGCTCAGGAGTCGATTGGACAAAAGAAGATTTCTTGAATTCAAATGCAATGGTTTGTGTGCCGTTGAATTTGCTGGCATCATAGCCAGTGGTTAGCAACTGCTGCGTTATATTACCTTGTGCTAGGAACGAGATTCCACTCAGATAATTTCCAGAGTTGATGACATTGAGATTAAATGTATTGTCCTTGCCGTTATTAGTAAAATAACTACTGGTCAAATCACCATAACCGACAATACCACCACCTTGTTTTACCTGACTTTCGTAAGAATTTCCTCCTCCTGCTAAACCACCATATGTAGCAACAGTGTAGCCTTCTTTGAGATTAGTAACTGTCTTTGCTTGAACACCACTATAAACACCTAATTGTTGTACCCCTGAAGCATTCGCTGAAGCGAAATGAATCCCAAACAAATCCCCGCTGCTCATAGCATTTCCAAAGGTTTTACCCGCCATGTTGAAAAACAAATCACCATATCCAATCTGACCGCCGACAGCACCCTGTTCAGCCTCTCCTGTTAACTTCATATTGCCATTGATTGCCACAATGATGCTGGTAGCGGTTTCTTTGATGGCCATACCAGAGATATCGTAGGGGTTTACTTTCCCTGCCGCGGCACCAACCCAGTAATTCCCGTTCATCCCATCTTTGTTTGAATCAAATGCATACTGCCACCCGCTAGCATCAGTGGAGTTTTGACCCATCAAAAGACCGGTAGTGTCGTTCATACACTCCAAAGAGATGCTAAATGCTGTTCCCTTTAAGTCTGAGGCATAGGCTCCTTGACCAGCCACAAAGAAGATTCCAAAAGTAGCAATACCAACCTTCAGTAAATTGAATAAGTTTTGAGTTTTCATTATTTATAAATTGATTGATTTAGAGAATCACAATTTTTTGGACTCCTCTATTTGTAATTGGAATTCTAAAAATATAAAAGCGTGATTTTTCTGAAAATATAATTTGGAGAACTTAACGTTAATTTTATAAAACTCAAATAAAAAATGACATATTTAGTTACAATTGCCTTTATCTAACCAAATTTTATTAAAGTGAAATAGGAGCAAAGGCAAGCAGGTCTAGGAGCCTACGATTATCTGCACCTATTTATTTAGATAGTTTTGAAAAACTTTTGGGTTTGTGCAAGCTTAATAAACCATATCTTCCTAGTATCTCCGTACAGAGCATCTGAACGTGCGATCTACTTTAGAAAGTAATATCCGATGCGGATGAACACTTGGGCATTTACATTGCACCTTGCTCTTTAAGGGAGTCAGGAGGCAGGGGTCGAAATCAATAAGCTTCCTGACGACTGACACCTTTATTCTGGTTCCTAGCAAAAAATGCAACCCTTCTAATCAAATCAAACCTTCCAACGCGTGTTGTAAATCATTCGTCACATCAGCAACAGCTTGTCTAGCACCCAAACGATTTTCCTTATACGTTGAGTAACGCTCAGAAATAGATATGGGTTCACCCACAGTAATTTTTACCTTTTGCTTACCCAATTGTGGACGCTGTAAACCTTTATCACCTTTGATTTTAGCAATCATTTGCCATAAAATTAAAGTCGTCTCAGCAAACCTTTCTACCGTTGGATTTTCACGAATATAATTACCAGAAACTGCCACAAAACTTTCTACTAAACGCATGTGCCACATCCGTGCATTCGCTTCTTCTGCAATGCGATCGCCTAAAGCTCTTTCAACAGCAGATACTCCTTTGACATCCTTAAATTCTTCTCTAAATATATAATTCCAACCTGCTTGCTCGACTCGCCGACAACGGTCACTCAAACTACCTTTTGATTGCAAATTAAAATACTGTTCTGAGATTAACAACGCTGCATTTAATAAAGCTTGTAAACGAACTGCTAATGCTTCATTTCTATCTGGAATTTGCCCATTGACAATCTTCGCATCTGGCAGTTTCTGATGATAAAACCGGGTGTAAAATTCCTCCATGAGGAAAAGTAAATGTTCTGCCAAAGTCAACAACCTGGGATAAAGCGATTCCACAGAAGCATTTTCTGCTGAATTCACAGGTAAACCACTAGCCGCTTCCAATTCACTTAAAAGATTAGCGATCGCCTCCCAAGGAGCATCAACGTAACTATATTTAATCCCAACTGGTACAATTAAAACCTGTTGGTCGCTTCCTGCTTTTTGCAAATCTTCAGCACACCAAAAGCCTAATTGGGCGATACCAGGTTCTAGCGGGCTAATATTTTCCGATAAGCCATTGGTAGCACCTTCTGGCGCAGCAGCCATCGGGAATTTCCCATTGGCGAACAAGTCACGCGCCGAACGTAACCCCGTCCAGTCAGCTTTACCTCGCTGAATCGGAGTCCCACCTAAATGAGAAACAATCCAGCCAACGTGGGAACCTGCCCATAGAGGAATGCCGCGATCGTAGATAAAATGAGCGTGAATGGGATGTTGTAGTGTTGTACCTTGCGATCGCGCTGTCTTTGGTACAATTTGAGACAGCAAGTAACCTAAACAAAACGGATCGTCTGTTTTCGGATGTCGAAATGCCAGCATAAAACGGATCTTACCCTCCTGAAACTGGCGATAGAGATCCACCAGAACTTCTACGTTATCTGCTTCAATTTGGGTAATAGGTGTTTGCCATTTTATCCAACTGGGTAGCAACAGATGGACAACTCGTAGCAATAAAGGGTTAAACGCTGGGGGAATAAATTCTAAGGGTGCTTGTGCTTGATAAATTACATCTGCCAAAGTAGTTTCTCCTAAAGATTCCCTGATTCTAATCGCCTGATGGTTATTTCTTTTAAAATACCCTAATGGCTGTAATATGCCCTGAGTAATGAAGTCGAGATAAAATCTGCCTCTTGCGCTGTGCTTGGCACATTACTCAGGTTAGAAAAGTAGGATACCTTCTTAGTCCGCCTACGCTGATTATTGTAATGAAGAGTACTTACGCAGACTTATAAAGTATTTTCTGCTGCAATGGAAAGTGTTGCCAGATAGTGGAGTTTAGCAGCACTTGCAAATCTTAATAACAAGAAAGACTCAAACCAAATCCCTTTCACCTCCAACGGGGGACATGATGATTAATTCTCCCTTGGCAGTGCGTTCAAATTTCAATTCGCGGTTATTTTGACATAAGTGATAAAATTGTTCGTCACTCAGGTAAAACCGTGTCTAGTTTTAATGTCAAATGACTCATAACCTAGACCTAGATTAAATAAGTTGCAAAGATTATATCATGCCATATCTTAACGGCTGTAAGATGCCGATCGCGCTTGCACTTTGCCTACCTCGCAGGTTCAAAAACTAGGATACCTTCTGAATGCACCCAAGCGGACGAGAGTTTGTGTGGCCGCGATTTATAATCGCCAGGTGGTTTATAAACAAATTAGAGATTCTGGAAAGGGAATAAACGATGCGACTATCACAAATGTTATTCGTTACACTTCGGGATGATCCAGCTGATGCTGAGATTCCCAGTCATAAATTATTACTCCGTGCAGGTTACATTCGTCGCATCGGTAGTGGTCTTTATGCTTATTTGCCGTTAATGTGGCGGGTAATGCAAAAAGTTTCCCAGATTGTGCGGGAAGAAATGAACGCTACAGGCGCACAAGAATGTCTTTTACCGCAATTACAACCTGCTGATTTATGGAAGGAATCGGGACGCTGGGACACTTACACCAAAGCTGAGGGGATTATGTTTTCCCTAATTGACCGCCGCGAGCAACAATTAGGATTAGGCCCAACTCATGAGGAAGTAATCACAGCGATCGCTCGTGATATGATTCGCTCTTATCGCCAGCTACCCCTACACCTCTACCAAATTCAAACCAAATTCCGCGATGAAATTCGTCCCCGCTTTGGTTTAATGCGCGGACGAGAATTTATCATGAAAGACGGCTACTCTTTCCATACCGATGAAGCCAGTCTTAAAGAAACTTACCAGGATATGTATAAAGCCTACAGCAATATCCTGCGACGTTCGGGTTTAGCTTTTCGCGCAGTGGAAGCCGATTCTGGTGCAATTGGTGGTTCTGGTTCCACAGAATTTATGATTTTGGCGGAAGCTGGTGAAGACGAAGTTCTCTACACTGAGGATGGTAAATACGCCGCTAACGTAGAAAAGGCTGTTTCTTTACCAATTGACGCCGAAACCTCACGGTTTACAACCTACGAAAAACGCGATACACCTGGAACAGAAACCATTGAAAAAGTCTGTCAACTCCTCAACTCTTCTCCCACTCAATTAGTTAAAAATGTCCTTTATCAAACAGTTTATGATAATGGTATAACAGTGTTAGTTTTGGTGAGCATCCGAGGCGATCAGGAAGTTAATGAGGTCAAATTGCAAAATGAACTGACCAAATTAGCTTCTGAGTATGGCGCTAAAACTATTATTAATTTGAATGTACCAAATGTAGAAGCCCAGCAAGCATGGACAACTAAATCTCTGCCTTTAGGCTATATTGCACCAGATATTGCAGATGAGTATATTAACGCCAATAAACAGATCCATCCCAAGTTTTTGCGCTTGGTAGATCAAACAGCAGTTGATTTAAAAAACTTTGTTACAGGCGCGAATGAAGCTGGTTATCATGTAGTTGGTGCTAATTGGGGTGAGCAATTTAAGTTACCAGAGCGAGTAGTAGATATTCGTAAGTCCAGACCAGGCGATCGCGCCATTCACAACCCCGAACAAACTCTTGCAAGTGCCCGTGGAATTGAAGCAGGTCACATCTTTCAATTAGGCACTAAGTATTCCCAAGCGATGGGTGCAACTTATACCAACGAACAGGGTGAAGAAAAGCCGTTATTTATGGGTTGTTTTGGTGTAGGCGTGTCACGATTAGCACAAGCTGCTGTAGAGCAATCTTACGATAAAGATGGGATTATTTGGCCAGTTGCGATCGCACCCTACCACGCGATCGTCACAATTCCTAACATTAAGGATGCTCAACAAATTGAAATTGCCCAAAAACTTTATACAGAACTCAATCAAGCGGGAATTGAAACTCTACTAGATGACCGCGACGAACGGGCGGGAGTCAAATTTAAAGATGCGGACTTGATTGGCATACCTTATCGAATTGTAACCGGACGCGCGATCGCTAATGGCAAAGTTGAAGTTGTAGAAAGAGCCACCCGCAAATCGCAAGAAATAGTCATTGATGAAGTGACAACAACACTCAAACAGTGGATTACAGAAGCAATAGGGCATAGAGACTTGGGATAAGGGAAGAGGTGACAGGTTATAGGGAATAATCTGTACCCTGTAACCTGTAACCTATTCCCTGCTTTACTCCCGACTCTCAAAAATTTACATAATTTGGCAGGTGACGGATTAGAAATAAAAATTCTAGAATGGATTAGGCACTTGCAGAATTAAAAGCCATCAAGTCTCCTCGAGATTGTGGGAAACTCTCTACTTATAAGTATCGTCTTTAACCAGGCTGCTCCTCACATAACTACCATATCAGCCCTCAGTTAGGAAGGTTTTGAACATGAAAGACCAACAAGGATCTAATCGTATTTCTTCAGGCGTAATTGCAGCCGTGTCAGCAGCGGTTGTAGCGGTGGGTGGCGGTGTAGCTTGGTTTACCACACAATCCAGCAATACTCCCACACCATCAAACCCTTCTGGCCGCATTGAACAGCCAGCACAGCCATCAACTAGGCAGCCAGCTAATGAGCAAACCCCCAACGTTTATTGGCTAAGATCAAACAACAAAAATCTTACTTTGGTTCCCCAGCCTATTAAAGTCGCTTCTATTCGACCCAACCAGCCTTTAGAAGCAGCTTTCCAAAGTTTGTTAGCAGGCCCAACAGAAGGGACAGATTCGACAACCATCCCTAAAGGAACCAAGCTATTGGGCCTGAAGACAGAAAATAATGAGGTTCACGTTAATTTATCTGAAGATTTTACCAGCGGTGGTGGTAGCACCTCAATGATGGGTCGTGTGGGACAAGTTGTTTACACTGCCACAACTTTAAATCCCAAAGCCAAAGTCTATATTGACGTGAACGGCAAACCGCTAGATGTTTTAGGCGGTGAGGGTGTAGAGTTACAACAACCGCTAACTCGCGAACAGTTTCAGAAAGATTATCCGCTTTAAAAAAGTTAGGAGTTAGAAGTTAGGAGTTTTAATTCATAACTCATAACTCATAACTTTCTTCAACTTACCGTTTGCTATTTAACACGCGAAAATTACGGGCTTGCTGCTCCAACCTTGTGGCGAGGCGATCGCAAACCCGATTACACAAATCAAAAATCATTTGATCTTCCACCCGGTAATAGGCGCAAGTTCCTTCACTGCGGCGGCTAAGGATACCTGCTTGCCACATTACCTTCAGGTGTTTTGACACATTTGCCTGAGAAGTCTGTGTTGCCTCTACCAACTCTTGCACGCATTTTTCTTCATCCCGTAATAAGTGTAGCAGCCGTAGGCGCATTGGCTCACTTAACAGGCTGAAGTATTCAGCTACTTGTTGCACCACTTCTGGTGGTAAAGGCAACGTTTGTTTCATCAGGGTTGACCCGCAAGAAAAGAAAATTTTAACAATGACTCACATCATATATACATTAATACTTAATCGGGGTTAATTCGCATCAAAGGTTGACCATATTCTACAGCGTCGCCATTTTGGAGGAGAATTTCCATCACCTGTCCAGAGACTTCGGCTTCGATTTCATTCATCAGCTTCATGGCTTCAATGATACAGACTGTTTGACCCTTGCGGACGCGATCGCCCACTTCCACAAATGCCGCTTCCCCAGGCGCAGGAGCGCGATAAAACGTTCCTACCATTGGGGAAGGCACTTCTACTAATCTTTGGTCAATGGTTGAGGGAGGATTTACTGATAACTGCATTTGTGTGCTAGTTCCAGTATTCTCAAACACGCGAGATGTGGACACCTCTGTTACCTGACTTCCGCTCATCTGGTTTCCCCCAGATGAACCCGATGTCAAGCCTGAACCTACCACACCGCCTAAAGTCCCTTGACCTAACGACAACATCTGATTGCTAATGCTCACAGCCTTACGGACTGTTAGCTCAAAATCATCGCTTTTGAGTATGACTTCTGCAATATCTGTTTGTGCGATAGTTGCCAGTAGTTGGCGGATTTCATTAAAGTCCAATGGCACAGTTTTTATTACCTCGACCTATCCGTAAATTAGCATTTTAAGTGTGCAGGGAATTAATCCCTATGTAGGGATTTAAATCGAGACTTGCATCTCCGTAGAGATGAAAGTTATTCCCTGCTGATATATTTATCTTCCTGGGTATCAACTTTGATGCGTTCTCCTTGAGAAATAAACAAAGGAACCATCACAACTGCACCAGTTTCTAGAGTTGCTGGTTTTGAGCCACCTGTGGCAGTGTCACCTTTTAAACCTGGATCTGTTTGGACAATTTCCAGAACAACAGACTTAGGTAACTCTACTCCCAAAACCTGTTCGCCCCACTTAATAACTTCAGCTTCCATACCTTCCTTCAGGTACTTGACGCGATCGCCAATTTGTTCGCGAGTCAATCTGCCTTCTTCGTAGGTTTCCATATCCATAAAGACAAACTCATCGCCTTCTTTATAGGTATGCTGCATCGTGCTTTTTTCTAGAGTGGCTTGTGGCACTGTTTCCCCTGCGCGGAACGTTTTTTCCATAACGCTCCCACTCTGGACATTTTTTAGCTTAGTTCGTACAAAGGCAGAACCCTTACCTGGCTTGACGTGTAGGAATTCAAGCACTCGCCATACAGACCCATCCAATACAATTGAAACACCGGGTCGAAAGTCGTTACTGGAGATCATGAAACTTTCAAATTTTGGAAGACAATCGGCATTTATTGTACCCTTCTAGGGTCGTCATTGGGCATTTATCATTAGTTAGTTGTCATTTGTCATTAGTCACTTGTACTGAGCGAAGTCGAAGTATTTGTCATTTATCCTCCGCCCTTAACGTGGGAAGATTATTGATGGGTTACGTCCAGTCAACAATTTAATGCTGCATTTGAGTTATCCCATGCTTAACTTATTAAAATCCTGGCTGAAGAACAGCCTAATGGCAATACTGCTGGTAACAATATTTTTAGGCATAACTACAGCTGGGTGGACTCCCTCCAGTAGCGCCGCACTGCCAGCCGGCAATGCAATTACCGACGGAAAGGCTTTGTTGCGGTATGCACTCCCGATAGATAACAAACCTGTACGGCAACTACAAGGCAGTTTAGAGGACATCTCTGCCCAACTGCGGGCGAATCGGCGTTGGGGTGCTATTTCCAAAGACATCAGCCAAGCATCCCGCATTCTCGATAAACCTTCCCAAATCTTAACAAGCGTTCCCGCAGAACGCCAACCCCAAGCCGAAGCTTGGATTACCGAGTTGAAATCCGGGGTGGGTAAATTACAGGAATTGGCGAACAGCAAAGATAAAGAACAAATTCTCCAAGAGAGAGGCAAACTTCTGAATCTTGTGACTCAGCTAGAAGAGTCAATGGTGAAACAATTCCCCTTTGAAGTACCTGCTGAGTACAGCAACCTGCCACAACTTAAAGGGCGTGCCACTGTAGAAATTAAAACCAACAAAGGCGATTTGTCTCTTGTCGTAGACGGTTACAGCGCCCCTGTGACTGCTGGTAATTTTGTAGATTTGGTACAGAGGGGTTTTTATAATGGCTTAGAATTTACCCGTTCTGAAGAATCTTACTTTCTCCAAACTGGAGATCCTGCTGGGAAAGATGTGGGTTTCATTGATCCAACAACGGGCAAATATCGTGCTATTCCCTTAGAAGTCTTAGTTCAAGGAGATAAAGCACCTACTTATGGCATTACTCTAGAAGAAGCTGGTCGTTACGTTGATATGCCAGTTCTACCTTTTTCTGCCTTTGGTGCAGTAGTGATGGCTCGTCCTGAAAGTGAAGTAAATGGTGGTTCATCACAATTTTTCTTCTTTTTGTTTGAACCAGAACTCACCCCTGCCGGACGCAACCTCTTGGATGGTCGTTATGCCGTTTTTGGCTATCTTACCGAAGGCAGAGAAGTTTTGGATAAACTGAAAGCTGGTGACAAAATCGAATCAGCAAAAGTGGTTCAGGGGATAGAAAATCTGGTTGAACCGCAAGCTGCATAAGAAGACACAGGGGACAGGAGAAGAATAATTCTTGTACAGACGCGATTAATCGCGTCTCCCCTGATTCAGATTTCCGGCGGTGAACACCCGATCGACTGCGATCGCTAATTCTGGAAAAGTCTGTGATACAATTTGCTCAGTGGCTGTAAAAACTGTTTCTTCGTAAAATCCATCTTCCAGTAGTAACACCGAAATTTTTGCTTTTAGTGAGTCTACAATCCAATATTCAGGAACCTCTAAGGCCGCATATTCTGAGCGTTTATAACGATAATCCCGTTTCACCGACTCTGGACTAACCACCTCGACAATTAGTAACGGTGGTGACTCAAATACTGCTGAAGCATTCAACAATTCTCTAGCTTGCTCCAGTGTCACTACACACAAATCAGTCAACCTAGATTTATTTCTACCTGTTCTCACCCCACTTTCTCGAAAACACAGCCAAGGTGAGCTACAACGTTTGATTTCTGCATCTAGTAATTGCTCAAGAAATTTGGCAATCAGAAAATGTTCAACAGTAGGTGGGTTCATTAGCTCTAGCTTGCCATCCACCAGTTCATAATGAAAATCGCTACCATCATCATAGGTTAAGTACTCCTCAAATGTGATGCTGGTTACTGGTGTTGTTACCATTCCAACTGACTCCTAGACGATACCCTTATCTTAAACAGTAAAGTAAATCATCAGTTTTCTTCGTAATTTTGCAACACGGAAAACCGATTGTGAACAGTGATTTATCTTCTCAACAGGTAAAAGACATTGGCGAACAAGGTCTTTTAGAAAGATTACAGCGTTTCTGTCCTCCAGAAATTATCGGCGATGATGCCGCAGTGCTTGAAACTGCACCAGGGAAATCTTTGGTAGTTACTACAGATGTACTGGTTGATGGCGTACATTTTAGCAACCTCACCACTTCCCCAGAAGATGCTGGTTGGCGAGCTGCTGCTGCCAATTTATCAGATTTAGCAGCAATGGGTGCTTCTCCATTGGGAATCACTGTCGGGTTGGGACTACCCTGTGAACTTAGGGTGAGTTGGGTAGAACGCTTGTACCAGGGAATGACAGAATGCCTGCAAAAATACAATACCCCGATTGTTGGGGGTGATGTCGTGCGATCGCCTGTTACTACTCTGGCAATTACCGCTTTTGGTCAAGTTAACCCTAGTCAAATTATCCGCCGTTCTGCTGCTGTTGTGGGAGATGCGATCGTCGTTACAGGCGTTCATGGAGCCTCCCACGCAGGCTTAGAACTGCTCTTACATCCCGAATTAGGGCAAAACCTCAACAACGAAGAAAAGACGGCTCTAATCCGCGCACACCAACGCCCACAACCACGATTAGATGTCTTACCAATCCTCTGGAAAATCTTAACTCCTAACTCCCAACTCTTCATTGCTGGTATGGATAGCAGCGATGGTTTGGCAGATGCGATTATCCAAATTTGCCGCGCCAGTGGCGTTGGCGCTGTTTTAGAACACAGACAAATTCCCGTACCAAAAACTTTTAATCATTGGTTGCCATCAGAGCAAGCGTTAAAATATGCTCTATATGGTGGCGAAGACTTTGAATTAGTACTGTGTTTACCACAAGAATTAGCATTAGCCTTAGTGCAACATCTTGGAGAAGGTGCTGCGATCGCAGGCAGGATTACAGCCGGATCGATAGTAATATTGCACGACGAGCAAAAAAAATTCCCTGACCAAGTTCTAAATCTTAGCCAGGGATTTCAACATTTTGGTCAATAGTCTGTTTGTGATTTTTCTAATGACTAATGACCAATGACCAATGACTAATAATAAATTATTGCCATTTTTCAGCTACCAATTCTGCCAAATCCAAGACTCGTTGGCTGTAACCCCACTCGTTGTCATACCACGCCATAACTTTTACTAAGTCATTACCCAAGACCAAAGTCAAATTGGCATCGACAATCGAAGAAGCATCACTACCTTGATAATCAGAGGATACCAATTCTAGTTCGCTGTAGTCCAAAATCCCTTTAAGTGGGCCTTCGGCAGCATCTTTGAGAGCTTGGTTAACTTCTTCAGTAATAGTACGCTTCTCAACCTGAACTACGAAATCTACCATTGAGACGTTCGGGGTTGGTACGCGTAAGGCAACACCATTTAGCTTGCCTTTGAGGTCTGGGATAACCAGCGCCACTGCTTTTGCTGCGCCAGTAGAAGTGGGTACAATGTTTATCGCTGCGGCCCTCGCCCGTCGCAAATCCCGGTGAGAAGCGTCTAGCAAGCGCTGATCGCCTGTATAGCTGTGGGTGGTGGTCATCGTACCTTTGATGATGCCGAACTTATCGTTCAACACCTTGGCGATTGGTGCCAAGCAGTTGGTAGTACAGCTAGCGTTACTGATAATGTGGTGTTTGTTGTGGTCATAGTCATGATGATTCACACCAACCACAAAAGTGCCATCCTCGTTTTTACCAGGAGCGGTAATCAGAACTTTCTTGGCTCCAGCATTTACGTGTTTGAGCGCTCCTTCTTTGCTAGTAAATACCCCGGTTGCTTCGATAATTAGGTCAATTCCCCAATCTTTCCAGGGCAAGTTTTCGGGGTTGCGATCGGATACGCACTTGATGGTCTTACCGTTGACGATGATAGAGTTATCGTCAGCACTAATCTCAGCACCTTTGATCTTGCCTAGCATTGAGTCATACTTCAGCAGGTGAGCATTGGTTCTAGGGTCTGAAGTGTCATTAATAGCGACAAGATCGATCCGACTATTCTCTCTACCCACCCAGCAACGCGCAAAGTTACGTCCAATCCGCCCGAAACCGTTGATTGCAACTCTAATCACAGTGTCTTGCCCTCTGTATTTATGCTTATATGTTGATATCGTTGACCCCAATCATATCGCAAAGGGGGGGGGCACTTTTAACCATAAAGTGTTAGATCAATAAAAAAACACATAATTTATTCAGATTTGTAAGAGTAGAGATTGTTGTTAGTGATATATGATCTGACCGATTCCGGGACTAAATAACGGATTGACTGGCCTTCGCGGCAAAATTTGCGAATTAGACTTGACGAAACTCCTACTAAAGGTATATTCAAGAGTTGCCAGTGAACGATCGCAGACTGCTCTTTGAGTTGTTGCTCCACTTGCTTGCAGATTAATTTGCTTTGAGTTATAGTCTCACCACCTAGCTGTCGGGGTGCGATTAACCAATCACACATTTGTGCTAATTCGTGTCCCCGGTACCAACCGGGTAAGGTTTGGAAAGTATCCAAGCCCACAATCCAGTACCAGTGAGTATTTGGGTAACAAGCAGATAAGTCAATCAGGGTGTTAATGGCATAAGAAATCCCAGAGCGATTAGTCTCCACTAGTGAGACAGTAAATGCTGGGTTATCTATTATTGCTAATTGCAGCATTTGCAGACGATGCTCAAACAAAGCTGCTTCTTTGTGAGGAGGATTTAGGGTTGGTACCCAAATTACCTTTTCAAGGGAGACTTGATGCAAAGCTGTCTCGGCTACGAGCATGTGTCCCCAATGAATTGGATCGAATGTGCCACCAAAAACTGCTAGTTGTTGCATCCAGATAAGCCTGGGTTTTATGCAATTGAAAAATAGTTTCATTACCAATGTACTATTGTACTCAATTCACGCCTAGACTTGATGCAATTTAAAATTAGTTTCACTAAACAATGTATTATGTAGCCAATTCCAGTAAGGTAGCCAAAAATATGTATTTGACATTACAAGAATTTCTTTCCCGATGCAGCCAAAATTTTCAGAATAATCTTAAGAACAGTTCAGAAATAGCAAAAACCTCTAACCAAGGTAAAATCATTCTCAACCAGGAAAACCAGAGCAGAAACATCATTTGGGCATCAAACATGAACATGATACAGGAGTAGTTACGGTAAAAATCAAATTCCTGTTATGATACGCGTGTCATTTGTGATTATGGTGTGGTGTGGTGTAAGAGGAGCAATAAATGACTAATTCTGTAGATTTTAGTGGTAGACCATTTCATTTCATTGGCATCGGTGGCATAGGTATGTCTGCTCTGGCATACGTTCTTGCAAAGCGTCAATTTCCAGTATCAGGTTCGGATCTTCGTCCTAACCACATTACGCACAAGTTGGAATCTATCGGCGCTCATATTTTTGGTAAACAAGAGGCCAGCAATCTCGAATTCTTTCACCCTCAGGTATTGGCTAATCCAGTAGTATTAAATTCACAAGAACAATTATCTGCTGATACTAAGTCAAAACTGCCTCAAGTCATTTGTTCAACAGCAATTAACACTAATAATTTAGAATACAAAGCAGCACTGGAATTAGGTTGTCCAGTTTTACATCGTTCAGATGTACTAGCAGCTTTAATTGCCGATTACTACAGCATTGCAGTGGCAGGAACACACGGCAAAACTACAACCAGTAGCATGATTGGCTATATGCTTCTGGAAGCAGGTCTAGACCCAACGATTTTGGTCGGTGGCGAAGTCAATGCATGGTCCGGTAATGCTCGATTGGGACAAAGCCAATATTTAGTAGCCGAAGCAGATGAATCAGATGGTTCTCTGGTAAAACACGCTCCCGAAATTGGGATCATCACCAATATTGAACTCGATCACCCTGACCATTACGATACATTAGAAGAAGTTATTGACATCTTCCAGACATTTGCGAAGGGTTGTAAAACGTTAATAGGTAGCATTGACTGTGCGACAGTGCGCGATCGCTTGCAACCCACAATCAGCTACAGCTTACACTCAGATACCGACGCTGATTACACCGTCACCAATATTGATTATCGTGCTGATGGTACCACGGCTTTGGTTTGGGAAAGAGGCAAAGCTTTGGGCGTGTTGACGTTGCGTTTGCTCAGTCGGCACAATCTCAGCAATGCCCTAGCCGCAGTGGCTGTTGGTCGCGTTTTGGGCTTAGAATTTGGAGCAATTGCCAAAGGTATCGCCACTTTTGAAGGAGCAAGACGACGCTTTGAGTTCCGAGGTGAAGTCAATGGCATTACCTTCATTGATGACTATGCTCACCACCCTAGCGAGATTCGTGTTACTCTCGCCGCAGCACGTTTACAGGCAAGACCGGGGCAAAGAGTGGTTGCCATCTTCCAACCCCATCGCTATAGCCGTACACTCACTTTTTTAGAAGAATTTGCCGAGTCTTTTACCCATGCTGATTTGGTGGTGCTGACTGATATTTACAGTGCAGGCGAACCTAATTTAGGGCAAATTAGTGGTGAACGTCTAACAGCGGAAATTGCTAAACAGCATTCGCAGGTAGTTTATCAACCAACTTTACCCGCAGTCTGTGAATACTTGCTAGAAACACTACGCCCAGGAGACTTGGCACTGTTTTTAGGGGCTGGAAATTTGAACCAGGTGATTCCTGAAATAATTACGACACTTTGTGAGCCGGCTAAAGCCACATCCTAAGTGGAGACTTTGCGAGGTTTTATTTCCGAGCAAAGCGCCCCTCTAGCAACGGTTTCATCTGTGAATTCGATTACCGTATCTTTGCGGTAAATTAATGTAAAAATTTTACCAAAACAAAGTAAAGATGACCATTTCCCAGGCAGCTGGAAAAGTCTGCACAGTTTCTGCTTTGAATACAAAGAAACAGCAAACAGCTAATTCAGTGGAGAGCGAAGTAATTTACTTACCCAGTACTGATTGTGCGATTAAGTCCCAGGCTTCTTTGTCAGCTTTTACTTCCTATAGAGTTGGGGGAGCAGCTGATTTATACGTTGCCCCCCGAAACTTAGAAGCACTGCAAGCAAGTCTTAAATACGCAAAAGAACGTAATTTAAAAGTGACAACACTGGGAGCAGGTTCTAACTTGCTGGTAAGCGATGGTGGTATATCAGGTTTAGTCATTGCTACTCGTCATCTCCGCTTCAACCACTTTGATCCCCAAACCGGTCAATTAACCGTTGCTGCTGGAGAATCAATTCCCAGCTTGGCATGGGCGGCAGCAGAATTAGGGTGGCAAGGATTGGAGTGGGCTGTTGGTATCCCCGGAACAGCAGGAGGTGCCGTGGTGATGAACGCAGGGGCACACAATAGCTGTATCGCAGATATGTTAGTTAGTGCCGAGGTACTTTCACCCGATGGGACGCTGGAAACTCTTACCCCGGAACAGTTAGGTTATAGCTACCGGACTTCATTATTGCAAGGTGGCGATCGCATAGTCACCCAAGCCACCCTACAACTAGCGCCAGGTGCAGACCCAGCAAAAGTTGTGGCAATTACCAAAGAACACAAAAAGCATCGGTTAAGCACTCAACCATACAACTTTCCCAGTTGTGGCAGTGTGTTTCGTAATCCCAAACCTTACAGTGCTGGCTGGTTAATTGAACAAACTGGTCTGAAAGGCTACCAAATTGGTGGAGCACAAGTAGCACTACTACATGCTAATTTTATCGTTAATCGTGGTGGAGCAAAAGCTAGTGATATCTTCTGTCTCATTCGCCACATCCAACATCAAGTACAAGAACGTTGGTCTATTAATTTAGAGCCAGAAGTCAAAATGCTCGGAGAGTTTCAAGGTGCTTGTGGATAAAGAATGGGGAATGGGGAATTAGGAGATGAGGTAAAAGAATTAATACCCAATGTCCAATACCCTACTCCCTACTCCCAACCTATAATGCATTAATTATTGGTAAAAAAAGAGTCAAATTACTTACCGCATCTATAATTGAATTTGATTTGTTATTCAACGCACACGCGTACAAATAATTATGACAGGAAAAGGACAGGGATTCGGCTTTGGCTTAGGAAAAATGAAAGAATTAGCCGAAGCTTTTAAGAAAGCGCAGCAAGTTCAAGAAGGCGCAAAGCGACTCCAAGAAGAATTGGAGCAAATGGAGATTCAAGGAGAATCTGGCGGTGGTCTGGTGAAGGTAATTGTCAGTGGGAACCAAGAACCCAAGCGAGTGGAAATTTCTCCAGATGCTTTAGCAGAAGGTGCAGAAGTACTTTCCGATCTCGTAACAGTGGCAATGAAAGAAGCTTACAACAAGTCCACAGCAACAATGCGGGAACGTATGGAAGAATTAACCAGTGGGTTGGAGTTACCTGGATTTTAGTCATTAGTCATTAGTCATTAGTCATTAGACAAAGGACAAATGACAAATGACTATTGACAAAGGACAAAGTATATCTATGCCTTACAAGTTGCTGTTTGTCTGCTTAGGTAACATCTGCCGATCGCCATCGGCAGAAAACGTCATGAATCATCTAATTGAGCAGGCTGGCTTGAGCGAACATATCCTCTGTGACTCTGCTGGTACATCTAGCTATCACGTTGGTAGTCCACCTGACAGACGCATGAGTGCTGCGGCTGCTACTAAGTTGGGAATTAAACTGCGTGGTCAAGCACGCCAGTTTCAAAAGTCAGACTTTCAAGACTTTGATTTGATTTTGGCTATGGATCGAGAAAATTATGAGAACATCCTCACTCTCGATGGAACTAAGCAATATCAGCACAAAGTTCGTTTGATGTGCGAATTTTGCTCTCGACACACTCTAAAGGAAGTTCCAGATCCCTATTATGGTGGTCAAGAGGGATTTAATCAGGTTATTGATTTACTGATCGATGCTTGTGAAGGTCTACTCACAAAAGTTAAAAGTGAAGAGTTATGAGTGAGGAGTTATGAGTTAGGAGTTAGGAGTTAGGAGTTAGGAGCTATGAGTTATGAGTTTGGAGTTTTAATTCCTCACTCCTCACTTTTAACTCCTAACTTTTATTCCACCAGACCATGCTTCATCGCATAACGGACTAATTCCGCGCGGTTGCTGGTTGAGGTTTTTCTCAATAAACTGCTGACGTACTTTTCCACGGTTCGAGGACTCAGGTGTAGCTGATGACCCATTTCGGCATTAGAAAGACCATGAGTTAATAACTCTAAGACTTCCTGTTCTCTGTGAGTTAGGGCTGAGTGCAGATGGGATTTCTGAATTTGAGTGGACAGAGAATTATGGGCGTCTCCTGCTTTTGTCAAGCCGGAAATGCCCAAACTGTCTTTATGAGAAAAACGATACTCTGATTGGATAATTTGCGATCGCTCCAAAAGATTGCGGATTGCTGCTGCTAACTCTTCCAGTTCAAAAGGCTTGGGTAAATATAAATCGCACCCTGACTGGTAGCCCAAAATTCTTTCTTGGGTCTTAATGCGTGCCGTTAATAAAATTACAGGCAATAAACGAAACACTGGTTGTTGACGCACTCGGCGCACCAGCTCATAGCCATTCATCCGTGGCATAACAATATCTGTGACAATCAAATCAGGATGATACTCATCCACCATAAATAAAGCCTCTTGACCGTCATTAGCCACAATCACTGAGTAGCCAGACAGTTCAAGATAGTCGCTAACAGACAGACGAGTGCCCAAATCATCATCCACTACAAGGATCGTCAAGGGCATGGATAATACACCCCTAGCATTTTTTTACTCAGAAATTTGCTTCTATGTATTCCGTTACTGAACACAGGCAATAATAGTGTTCTTATGTTTCATACTATGACAGGATTACCAGCTAATGACTGCTCTCAGGGTTTATTTATGAAGAAAATCTTAAATCATTAGGAAGGTTAACGAAGTGTAACCACCTTAGACTCCCTGTGCTTAGGAGGTATAGAGAGCTTTGTAATTTGTAACAACTCTTTAATCAAGGAGAGTAAATGTTCATTAGCGTCATACCAATTATTTGTCAGGATTTATGCAAAAAGGGAGTAAGGGCAATTCATCTAAACGCAAAGAAGCAAGTTACGCGGAGTCTTTCGTAGAGAAGCGGCTTCCCAAAGGGTATTGCCTTTACTTGATGTGTAAGTCCTATTTATGAAACTGCACAAAATCAGACTTGGTGAGACAAGTTTCTCAAGCACCTTGTTAGAAGTAATCGGTATCAACTAACTTAAAGTTGCCAGAAAAGCTAAATTGTGAACTTAGAAAAGCTAAATTAGTGATATACAGTTCACCATTTATAGCGGTTCTAAGATACACCCTATAATTTACAAGCCAATCCAAATAATTTTTTAGGTACATTTAAAGCACACAAAATTATCAATGAGCGACAAGAACGAAGGTTACAAAGTCATTTGCGACAACCGTCAAGCCCGTTATTTGTATGAAATTCTAGAAACTTACGAAGCTGGAATTGAGTTGACAGGAACAGAGGTGAAGTCGATTCGTGCGGGTAAAGTCAATCTCCAAGATGGCTATGCTTTGCTTCGCAATGGCGAAGCATGGTTGATCAATGTCCATATCTCGCCTTACAACGCTAGTGGACAATATTTTAATCATGAACCACGGCGTACACGCAAGCTTCTATTGCATCGTCAAGAACTCCGTAAGCTAATTGGCAAAGTCGAACAGCAGGGTTTAACTTTAATCCCTTTAAAAATGTATCTCAAACGAGGCTGGCTAAAAGTGAGTATAGCCCTTGGCAAAGGTAAAAAGCTCCACGATAAGCGAGAAGACCTGAAACGACGCCAAGACCAGCGTGACATTCAACGGGCAATGAAAAGTTATTGAGGATTCAGTGTTGCTAAACTACCACAGCAAGAATGAGAAACGGACTGCTGTGAAAACCATGTTGTATGTCTACAGCGTGAGTTATGAAAATGCCTAGTTTCTAGCCGCAGATTGATTTTGTTAAGGTTGAGACTCGATACAGTTGTGAGTAACTTCGGATAGCATCAGGAACTTTTACAACTTATGAAAAGTAATTTCATTACAGCCGTTGGCGCTGGCGTTCTCACCTTGAGTATGGGAATTTTACCTTTAACTCTATCTGCACAAGCTCAGACAACTAATGACACCGGAGCCACTACTACTGCTCCAACAACAACTACTACTGACGATCGCAATGATTTTGATTGGGGTTGGCTAGGATTGCTTGGTTTATTCGGTCTAGGCGGGTTGGCTGGCAAAAAGAACGATCGCGAATCTGTAGCTTATCGCGACCCTAATGCCCCAAGTGCCACTACCTACAGAGATTAGAAAATTCAAAAGTTGTCAGTTGTCCGGTAAGAAAACAACTGACAACTTATTTATGTTAATTTACTGCTGGACTTGAGTTAGTTGTATTTGTCTGGTTTTGAGCTAAAGGCGTCCAGTAGCTGGCAATTAAGGCAACGATGAGCCACCAGAGGGTATTGACTTCAGGACGATACCAGACAGTATCTACAGTACCGTGAGCTAGCATACCCAACAAAATAGCGATCGCTCCAATTAACCAAAATCCCTCTACACTTCTGATTTGTCGCAATCGTCGCACTTGCAAAAGTGCCGTATTAAATGTGACAATTAATAGCCAGAGAAAGCAGGCTAAACCAACAAAGCCAGTTTCTACAGTCACTTCAAACAATATCGAATAGGCGCTCAAAGCAGTGTAACGAGGGCGTTGGTAGAGGGGATAAACTTTATTAAAAGAGTTGTGACCAGGCCCAATGCCGAAAATCGGGCGATCGCGAATCATTTCAAAAACAGCATCCCACACATTTCGGCGAAAATTATTACTGCTATCCTTACGGTCGGCAAAAATACTAAACACTCGCAGCCGGACTGGCTCTACAAATATCACTGCTAGCACCAATACGCCGATCAATCCTCCTAAAACAATCGGTATTGACCAAGTACGCCAAAAACGAGGCATTTCCACGCTTTTCCAATAAACTAGCAATGCCATCACAGCTAAAACTGCCACCACTAGTCCAATCCAACCGCCACGACTAAAAGTCAGAATCAGGCAGGAACTATTGACAATTAGCATCGTTAATGCGAGAGCTTTTTTAGGCCAGCTTTGCCATGCAAAAATTGCCACTAAGCTAAAAATTACTGCTGGTAAGAGATATCCAGCCAATAAGTTGGGATTGCCTAAATAACTGTAGACTCTTGTAGTCTTAGACATAGGAGATTCTGGATCGACCCAAGTCGCCAGTGCTGTGGCTCCAAAAAACCATTGCCGCAACCCGTATACACTAACAATTAACGATACGTGCAGATAAAGGATGATAATCCAAGAACGGAGGCGAGGCGACCTTAATACCCTGGCACAAAGGGTAAATAGTAGCAAATACAAGGTCAAGGTTCCCAAGTCGTTAAGTGCCGCCTTTTTCACTGGTGATAATGCTGTTGCAACTGCGGCAACTCCCCAGTAGAGCAATACCAGCAAGTGAATGGGAGTGACTGACGAGACATTTGCTGGTGTTACTTCATCAGATATAGTCAACAACAACCAAAATCCGACACAAGCCACCAGCAAAAAACCCACCAATGTACTCGAAGCAAAAGGTGCTAGAGCATATATTAAGCTGAGTAAAGCCGCTGCGATCGCATCTCCCCATTGAAGCAAGACGCTAGTTTGCCGCCAAGAACTTAGCAGTCCCACCAGAGAGCGGTGTACATAACTGGTAGCAAGATATTCTTTGAGCGGTAAAGTTGATAGAGTAAATCGTTGCCAGACTAAATTCATAAAAAACATTGCGATCGATTAGCCTGCCGACGCAGAACTTGGAATCGATCATAATGCCTATAGCTATAAAAAGGTAATAACAGAAATTGCCCATCGCGTGATGGCGCTCTTATTCCTTGCCATCAGCCAATAGGAAGTTAAGAATAGTTCTTCATATACTTAGTACAGCTTGATGTAAAATAGTGGCGAATTGAGGGTTGAAATTTAAAGGCATAGGTAAGCGCGGAAGCACACAGAGAATTAATCAAATCTAGATAGAAAATACGTCTTTCCCAATCTCCATTACCCCTTATCCTCAGAGGGGGCCCCACCTTCCCCAATCCCCACGATTAGACATCGTTAATTGCTTGTGAGGAAGTCGCTAGTTGCAGTGGCAAAGAAAGCACATAACGATATCCTGATTCTGGTGAACCTTGAATCAAAATATGTCCACCATGTAATTCTGCCAGTTGACAGCTTAGTAATAGACCTAAGCTTTCACGAGAAAGACTTCCATGTGATTTAGCTAAATTTATACCTGAACTAGTAGCAAAGAAATTTGAGTGGGAATCACTCAAGTTTTTGGAATTTTCCACTGCTACTGATGAAGTATCTAGTTGTTCTTGTCTTTCTGTATGAGTATTGTAAGTTGCTACTTCACCTGTAAGCTCTAGCAGCGACAAAGAATTGAGACGGAAATAAGGATCGACCTCTGTTATGCCATCCCCTAACCAGGGATGGGAAACCCAAATAGTAATGTTGAGCGTATCTTCTTTATAAGAAACATGAATGCGAACAATGCTACCTGTAGCCGAAAGTTGAATCACACTGAAAACCAGATGATAAAGCATTTGCCGCACCTTGTCTTTATCTAAAGGCCAAATGCGATTGCGTCCTGGTTCTATAGACAGGCGAATATCTTGCTCGCGACGATTAGCTACTTCTTCTAGGGTATTGATAGCTTGTTGGCATAGCATTTCAATATCCACGGGAGCTAGATTTAGTACAGTTGAGTTTTCATCCATCGCTCCTAGTTCGGTAATTTCGTTTACTAGGGAAAGTAAGTACCGACCACTGTGTTGGATAATTTCTAAATATTCTCTCTGTTTAGTCGTCAAAGGCCCATAAATCTCACGTCCTAAAACACTAGCCATACCGAGTACAGATGTTAAGGGCGTGCGTAACTCCTGAGTTAGCTGACTCAAAAGTTCTAGCTTCAGTTGCTTAGTAGAAACAGAGTCGCTATCTTGAGTGGATGCAGTGATTTTAATCTCAGTGTTACGTTCTTCATTCAGTGAAAATATCGGAACGTTCTTGGCAGCGCTTGATTCGAGTTTCCCTTGCAAGAGTCGGTTACGTTCAAATTCACTCATGCTCCAACGAGCAATGATTTGTAAAAACTCAATGTCTCGGGTTGTAAAATTGCGCGGGACTAAATCCATCACCGCTAATGCACCTAAACAATGTCCCTCAGCATCAATTAAAGGCGCTCCTAAGTAAGCACGAATACCATAATCTTGCACTAACTTGCTGCCAGCAAGTACTGGATCGGTAAGTTTATGCGTATCATTAATGACAAATACTTGAAAGCTGTCTACTACCTGAGTGCAAAATGATTCCCGGCGTAGTAGTTGCCGGCTTTGTGCCAAATGATTCATTAGTCCTAGTCTAGATAAGCCTATCGCCGATTTGAACCAATGGCGTTCTTGATCCACAAATCCCAATATCGAAATTGGTGCTTCCAAAAAGTGGGCAGCAGTCTGTGTGGCTTCTTCAAAAACCGGAATCGTTTCTGGTTGCCGCAAACCTAAATCGGACAAAGCTTTGAGGCGTTGCTGTTCTCTTGATTCATGAGAATCCCAACCATCCTTTAGGGCAAATAATTTGTTTTCAGGCTCTATCATTGCCACTGCTACCTTAATAATTTCTCTATCGTGTAATTGATCCAAGTCCTATTTCTAGGTTATCAATTGCTATTTTTAAGCATTCCCTAATTTTGCCTCTGACAAACAAATTTAGGGCAAAATTTTTTTCTCCCTTCCATTAAGCCAAAATGTGGTGTCTGCTAGTTACTAGTTACTGGTGCTGAATGTTCTTTATTTAGCACTGGTGTAGTCTTTCTTGCTTGAGATTTTGCAATCAGACTGCGTTAGATTTGGATTCAGCCAGGGTAAGCTAATGCTAAGGATACAATACAAAGGGGCTGTCATTCTTTATGTATATAAGGGAAAATTTTTACTGGAACATTCAAAGTAAATTTACCTAAAATAATAGACATTAGTGTAATTAAATATAGACATTTTACTGATAACAGTTAGTACCCAAAGATGATAATCCTAGTGCAGGATGACCTAAATAGGCCAACCATATCCCTACGGATTAGCAAGCTATCAAATTATTGAAAAGCCCACTTTATGAACTTTTTGAATTTTGAGAGAAGTTGGAGTGGCGGCTTCAGAGAAGTCTGATGGCAACTTCGGTTGCTCAAATTAAGAGGGCGTGATTTTGAATTAACCATAACCGCCTAAATAGTCGATCTAAGCCTTTACAATCTATGACAATTTCATGCCGAAAATTGTACAAGGTTTTCTATTTTTTCCATGTGAGGAAACATTTTTTGAGGACGACTGGTAATGAATAAAATGACTATTAGAGTTCCTTTTGTAGACTTGAAGTTACAACATGAACCAATTCAAACGCAATTGCAAGATGCAATCCAATCTGTATTGGAACGGGGAGATTTTATTTTAGGGCAAGCACTTTCAGATTTTGAAGCAGCATTTGCGGCAGTATCTGGTGCAGCTTATGGAGTTGGTGTGGCATCAGGAACAGATGCGATCGCTCTGGGATTACAAGCGTGTAATATTGGTGCTGGCGATGAAGTAATTTTACCCGCAAATACTTTTATCGCCACCTTAATCGGGGTGCTACGTGCTGGCGCCAAGCCAATTTTGGTAGATTGCGATCGCCAAACTGCTTTAATTGATTTAAGAGAAGCAGCAAAGGCAATTACGCCTCAGACTAAAGCAATTATCCCCGTGCATCTCTATGGTCAGATGGTATCACCACGCGATCTAGTGAACTTTGCCGATACTTACAAACTCCTAATTTTTGAAGATGCCGCCCAAGCACATCTGGCCCAAAGAGACGGATATTACGCTGGTTCAGTAGGAATAGCAGCAGCTTTTAGTTTCTATCCCAGCAAAAATTTGGGAGCATTTGGGGATGGGGGAATGCTGCTGACACGAGATGCAGATGTAGCCCAGAAGATGGTGCGCTTGCGAAATTATGGTGCATCGCAAAAGTATTTTCATACTGAACCAGGTACGAATAGCCGCTTGGATACTTTACAAGCAGCAATTTTGCACAAAAAACTCCCATATTTGCCGCAGTGGAATCGCGATCGCCTGACTATTGCCCAGCAGTATGATAGTGAACTAGCACCCTTAGCAACTGCTGGGATTATTCCTATAGAAAATCAAAGCGATACAGGACACGTTTATCATCTTTATGTGATTAAAGTTGATGATTCTTGCCCAATAGAACGCCAGCAACTCCAGGAAAAACTCACAGCGGCGGGAATTCAAACTGGCATTCACTACCCAATTCCTTGTCATCTCCAGCCAGCATTCACCAACTTAGGCTATCAACCAGGAGATTTTCCCCAAGCAGAGAAGTTGTCAAAGCAAATATTATCATTACCGATGTATCCTGGTTTGAGTAGTAGCCAAGTTAAAGAAGTTGTAGCAGCGATCGCCAATGCAGTGTCAAAAAATTATCAGGTAGATAATCTATCTCCTGCTGACCTTGGCAGCGTGGTAGCCTGAAGTTAATTCATACTTAATGTACATCTAAAAATTAGACATTTGTCATTTGTGCTTTATCTAAAACTAATGACCAATGACTAATGACCAATGACTAATGACCAAAAGTTTTTGAATTACTTAAAATCATGGCACTCCAGCAACAGGTTAAAAATATAAACGCATCAGGCTTGTTAAATCTAGCTATTTTAGGCGTTTTGCTGCTGCTTTATGCTCCGATATTGCTACACTGGTTGGATGGTTGGCTGCATAAAAATATCAGTACAGAACACGAATATTTCAGCCACGGAATTATTGGTCTACCATTTGCGGCTTATCTGGGCTGGATGAACCGGAAAAAGTGGAGACGTTTGCCAGATACCATCAATCCTTTAGGCGCTGTTTTATTGTTATTAGGGGCAATTTTTTATCTTAGCGGTGTTACAGAGTGGGTTAACCTTTCCTTGCCCGTTATATTAATCGGATTATGCTTGTGGTTTAAAGGAATAGCAGGTTTGCGATTACAAGGATTCCCTCTACTACTAGTATTTTTAGCAACCCCAACAGCATTACCCTATCTAATCGCTCCCTATACCATGCCTCTCCAAAGCTTCATCGCTGGCACAGCAGGTTTCATACTGAATCAATTTGGGATGGAAGTAACTGTAGATGAGATCAATCTTTACGTGGGAGGACGGATTGTAGAAGTTGCTCCCTATTGTGCAGGGCTGAAAATGTTATTTACGACTCTCTACGTGGGCTTGATGCTGCTTTATTGGACAGATGCTTTGTCTTCACGGCGGACAACTATATCGTTTTTATCTCTGGCTGCGATCGTTAGTATTATTGCCAATATCATTCGTAATACTTTACTGACTTTCTTTCACGGCACGGGTCAAGAAGCATCTTTTAAATGGCTGCATGAGGGGTGGGGTGGTGATGTCTACTCTGCTTGTATGCTGGTGTCACTAGTACCCTTACTGAATTGGATTAATAACTATTTTTCAGCATCTCTAGAAACTGAGCAAGAGGCAGAAAGTTAGAGGCATTGGGGATTAGGCAGAGAAGCAAAGAGGCAGCACTTCTCTACGAGAGACTGCGCGTAGCTTGCTTCCACAAAGTGGTACGGCTACGCTCTGTTACCGAGGAGCAGAGGAGAAAATTTTCTGCAACTTCTCCCCTGTTCTCCATTCTTCACTCTCAACTCCCTTAATTTTTCATCACTTATACGTAAGTCCTAAATATTACTGAACTCACAATGTGATTTTATAAAGTAAGATTCTGCCTAAGTATTGCAAATTTTACTGATGATTTCCTTCTCTAAATTTTTCAAGGAAAACCAATTGACTCAGGTAGCAGCACTTTTGTTATTGCTACTGCTGCTAGCAATGGCAGGGGTTCCTGGATATCTGACAGGACACTGGCAATGGAAACAGCCGCCCCCTGTTCCTACCCTCCACGAATTAAAACAGATCCGCAAGACTGGGTTAACCCTTCCTGGTTGGCAAACCATTGAACAAGCAGAACAGCAAATTGGCGAACATAATTGGTCTTTGCAGGTAGTTAAAAAAGAAGGTTCCGAATCCCAAGCAATCCTGCTTTTGTTGCCGCAAAATGGGCCTATGGATCAACCAGAGGTAGAGTGGACAGATGTTAACGGTTGGGGAAGATCGCGCTGGGGAAAGTGGGATATAGCTCAATCTCGGTCTGCGGAATTTACTGTGAAACCATCTGCAAAGTTGGCTTCTAATGTCGAAAATAAAGTAGAAGCTAGGTTTTTTCGTGCCTCCACACCACAGCAAACCTTCGCTGTTTTGCAATGGTATGCGATGCCAGACGGCGGAAATCCATCACCTTTTCACTGGTTCTTGGCAGATCAACTGGCACAGTGGCGCAAGCAACGCACTCCTTGGGTTGGCGTGAGCATTCTGATTCCAATGGAACCTTTGGGGCAGGTAGAAACATCTTGGCCTTTAGCCCAGTCTATTGGGGAAACAGTTCAAGCTGTATTAATGGCAGGCCCTTTGTAGAGTCTGTTATTGATGCCCTTATGCAGAGATTTATCAAGAGTATGTCTATAAATTGTGTTCAGGCTGAAACTCACCTAAAATGATGTTAACAACATGAAGTTAGAAATTAAATTTAGCAAAATTATTCTCTTTCTCTTGGTAAATACTTCTAGATAAAAGAGACATTGAAGGCATTTTTAGAGTAAAATAACCACTCGGCGCGACTAATTTCTATATCAATATTTTCTACACCGATGTTCATAGATCCCAGTTATTATATGCGTGGATTCAGCGCCCTGTGTTTTGTCAGTCTTCAAGTAGGAGTTTTCTTAACAACACCTATCCAACTTGTTGTTGCCCAGCCTTTTCCATCTCAAGGACAATCACCAGGGAAATTCCCCTCACCTGTGCCAGTTAATGAAGTTGCACCTCTAGGTGCAAATGAAGAAATTTCCCCGCAACTCAGCCGCTACCTTTTGGGGCCAGGAGATGCAATTGGTGTTGTGCTTCAGCGTCCTCCTGGGCCATACCGTTTAGGCATAGGAGATGGAATTAGCGTTTCGGTTCAGCGCTTTCCAGATTTGAGCTTTCAAGCTTTAATCAACCCAGAAGGTAATATTGCGGTGCCGTTATTGGGAACAGTTTCTTTACAAGGTTTAACTTTGGAAGAAGCTCAAGAAAAAATTCGCTTGGGTTTAAATCGTTATGTAGTCGATCCAATAATAGTTTTAGCCTTAGTAACGCAGCGTCAAGACCTCAGTTTTCAAGCTGTAATTAGTCCAGAAGGCAACATTATTGTGCCACAAGTGGGAACCGTGTCATTAAAAGGTTTAACCTTGGAAGAAGCTCAAGAAAAAATTCGTTTGGGCTTGAGTCGCTTTTTTCCAGATCCAGTCGTGGTAGTATCCTTGGCAGGAACGCGACCAGTTCAAGTTACCATTAGCGGAGAAATATTTCGACCAGGAATTTATCCAATTAGTTCACCAACGCCCCGCGTTGCTGATGCTTTGCTAATATCTGGTGGTTCAACGTTGAATGCAGACCTGCGACAAGTGCAAGTACGCCGAAAGTTAATCGATGGTTCTGTGATTTCACAAACTATTGACTTATACGCAGCACTGCAAAATGGCGGTTCAATCCCGAATTTACGCTTACAAGACGGAGATGCGATACTCGTACCCCGTCGTGAAGTTGGAAATGAGGATAGTTATGACCGCAATTTAGTAGCACGTTCATCCTTGGCCACACCACAGATTAGAGTCCGAGTTTTAAACTACGCTGCGGGTGGTCTTTCCATTCAAGCACTGCCTAACGGCAGTACATTTGTAGATGCTTTGGGAGGTGTAAATCTAGACACTGCTAATCTGAGAGATATCGCTCTGGTTCGCTTTGATTCGGAACGAGGAAAAGCTGTTACCCAAAAACTTGATGCTAAAAAAGCTCTAGGCGGTGATGCATCGCAAAATGTAGCACTTCAAGATAATGATGTTATTGTTGTTGGTCGGAACCTCATTGGTAGAATTACTAATTTCTTGACCACCATTACCCAACCTTTCTTCAATGTTCAATCCTTTCTCCGGTTTTTTGACAACATCGGTGGTGGATCGAATTAGTAACATTAAAAGAAAGATACAACCTCGAAATAGTTTGGAGTGTAGGAAGCCACATCTCTAACTGATATTTGAATTTATTAATGGAAAAATCTTAAAGATATCAACCGATATATACAGTAGGAAGTTGATAGCATACTTGTATCAAAGCCACTATCTTTAGTTTGGTGCTTCCTAAATTTTGAATTTTGTTAGCGCAGCGTTAGCGAGTCTGCGAGCGTCATATTTAAATTTTGAATTGGAGCGAAGCGACCATGACCCCACCAATTGTTAAACGCTATCTTATTGCTTTTGATAAATATAAGTGGATTGGATTAGCTAGTTTTGGTTTAGTTGTCGCTGGATCGACTGTGGTAGCTATGCAACCAGAACCACCTACTAGCTATATAGCATCTGGGGCACTTACTTATAGTGGGCCACCAGTTTCTTTCTCTGCAACTGGTAATGAAATCCAACAGCAAGGAAAGGAACTAAATGAGGAAGTTTTACTATCAAACCAGATAATTGCAGGTGTGGCGGAGAAAGTCGGTGTCAAACCAAAACAACTCGGTGCAAGTCTTGCTCTTGCTCTACCTAAAAAAAATGCTAAGAGTGGAGAATTAGAATCTTCTACCTTTGAACTTAAATATGTAGATAGTGACGCCAAACGAGGCATACAGGTATTGACGGAATTGATGCAAGCAATGATCAAGTTGAGTAGTGACATCAATACTGGGCGCTTACAAGCAATTATTCAAAAGATTAACGATCGCACACCACAAGCTAAACGGGAATTGCAAATTGCTGAAAAGAAGTTGGAACAGTACGATCGCGTCGAGCGAACAGCAATATTAGCAGCAGAGAATGGCAGCTTGTTAAGCGCCATTACTGCCAGCCAAAATCTCCAACGGCAAATTCAATTAACTATTTCTGGGGTTGATGGTCAAGCTCGCAGTTTACAAAATAAGTTAGGCTTAACAGTCGGACAAGCTTATGTTTCTTCTGCTTTGAGTGCCGATCCAATTATTGGTAACTTACGAGCGCAAATTTATCAAAGTGAATCGCAAATCGCTGTACTCAGAAAAGATTTGCGGCCGGAACATCCAACGATGGTGCAGTTAATGCGTCAGAAACAAGCTGCTGAGGAATTACTACAACAACGTGCTGCTGAAGTTTTAGGTGGTGGTGGAACGGCGGCTCCGCTTCAGGGTAGCGTTGCAGGTATTCGCACTCAAAGCAGCTTAGATCCAACACGCCAGCAATTGGCAAACCAAATGGTGTCTTTACAAACCCAACGGGAGACACTGCAACAACAACTAGCTCAAGAAATCCAACTAGAAGCGCGACTCCGGCGAGAGTATGCTCTAATACCCAATAAGCAATTAGAGCGATCGCGTTTAGAACAGGAGGTTGGACTCAAAAAAGCCATCTATGACCAAATGCAGGTGAAGCTAACCGATGCGAAAACCGCAGAGGCAGAAACTACTAGCAGCCTCAGCATTGCCAGACGCCCCGCAGTCACTGTCGATCCCAAACCTCCGAAGAGTGTGCCTATTACCCTTGCTGTGGGTGGTTTCTTGGGTGTATTGATTGGTGGCGGGGTGATATTTTTGTTGGGAGCGCTGGAAGGGACTTTCAAAACCAGAGAGGATATTCGCGAGAGCCTCAAGCAACGAGAAGTGGCACTGTTGGGAGAATTGCCTTTAATGCCAGTTGATGATTTGGAGCCAGATGCTGTACCGGTAGTATTTTCCCAAGATTCTCCTTATTTAGAATTTTATGAGAAATTCCGTAGTAATATGCGCCGCATTGGTGGTAAAAACTTAAAGGTAGTATTGATTACTAGCACCAGTAGCCTAGAGGGTAAAACGGCAAGTGCTTATAATTTGGGTGTTGCTTCCGCCCGTGCTGGTAAAAGAACCTTGATTATCGAAACAGATTTGCGATCGCCTTCCCGTTGTACATCGTTAAAAGTAATTCCTGACCCTGAAGCCACTATCGAACCCCTACGTTATTACGCTAATTTGAGTGAATGTATTCGTTTAGTTCCTGATGTTGAAAATTTATACATTCTTCCTAGCCCTGGCCCAGTACGGCAATCCGCTGCTATTCTTGAATCCAGCGAAATGCGGCGGCTGATAGAAGATGTCCGCGAACGTTTTGATTTAGTAATTTTAGATACTAGTCCCCTCAGCATATCCAATGACCCTTTGTTAATTCAACCCTACAGCGATGGGATCGTACTAGTGGCGCGACCAAACTATACGCAAGAGAATATGCTAGGTGAAGCTATAGATCAATTGGTTGAATCTGAACTGGGGTTATTGGGAGCAATTATCAATGGTGCTGATATCATCGTTTCTGCACCTGAAGAAGTTCCAAAATCATCAGCATTTACATCTGAGGTAGAACAGTCAGAAGAAGTTTCAGCGAGTGCCAACAAAAACTAATAGTTTCAAATGTGTAAACTTTAACCCAGACGATCGCATTCGCCTTGGCGTTCGCTTTAGCGTCTCTGAAAGAGAATCGTCTCGCAGAGAATTGAAAGGTAGCAATTTTTGTGCTACGAGTTTCAGGAAATGCTGTATTCAGTCGCGCCGAAACAAGCCAAATAAGGGAGCAAGAATTACCCCAAATATAAAACCACCGATGTGCGCCCAATATGCAACCCCACCAGTTTCGACGCTCATGTTAGCGGCTGTTTGCAGGGTAGCAAGACCAGAAATTACATTTTGCACAATGAAAAGTCCAATTATTACTAGTGCTGGCACTCTGATTGTGGTGATGAAAAACCCCAAAAATATTAAAGTCATGACTTGAGCGTGGGGAAAGCGGATAATGTACGCACCCAAAATCCCAGAAATTGCACCACTTGCCCCTAAGGAAGGAATCTCAGAATTCATCCCAATAAACCATTGGCACAAGGCAGCTAAAGCACCACACGCCAAATAAAAAATCAGATATTTGGCATGACCTAAACGATCTTCAATATTGTTGCCAAAAACCCAGAGAAACACCATATTTGAGATTAAGTGCCACCAACCGCCGTGTAAGAATTGCGACGTAAATAACGTTATCCACTCTCCATTCAAATTGGTGGTTAACTCTTGAGGTACTACCGCATACTCACTTAAAAACTGACTCAATTGTGCATGTGACAGGCTCACCTCGTGAATAAAAACTAAAACATTCATGCCAATTAACCCATAGGTGAAATACGGGGTAATTCGCGTCGGATTTTCATCGTAGAGGGGAAACACAGGTGTTTTTCCTAAATTATTGATTAACTGCAATATAGCTTGTAAGGCTAGCAGTTGCGAAGGTTAAGCAATTTCACCTATTAAATCAATCAGCATAATTGAGGGTAAGTACGATATTATGAAAAATTACTTGTACCAAGATTCTTCCTGGGATTTATCGCTAAATAAACCTAACAGTGGGCCGAGAATTGCCCCAAAGATAAACCCGCCTGCATGGGCCCAGTAGGCAATACCGCCGCCTTCCATGCCGATGTTGGTACGTGTTTCGAGGCTAGCAAGTCCGTAGAAGGCTTGTTCGAGAAACCAGAATCCTAAAAAGAAATATGCGGGGACACGGAAAGTTGGGAAGAAAAACCCTAAAGGTACAATACCAAGGACTTCGGCGTTGGGAAAGCGGAGAATATATGCACCCATAACACCTGCGATCGCACCACTTGCACCCAAAGAAGGAATGCTAGAATCTTGAGCGAAGAACCACTGAGTCAAGGATGCCAAAACACCGCAAGATAAATAAAACAGTAAATATTTGGCATGGCCTAACTTATCTTCAACGTTGTTGCCAAAAATCCAGAGAAACAACATATTGCCAGCTAAGTGCAAGAAACCACCGTGCAGGAATTGGGAAGTAATCAAAGTTGCCCATTCTGGAACTGGTTGATGTACAGAGATGCCGCCAAAGCTTAAGGTGAGTTCTCGTGGAACTACAGCCGCAAGGTGTAAAAATCCATTTAATGCTTGTGGGGGAAGACTTGCTTCATAAAGAAAAGCGAGGACATTGACAGCAATTAGCCCATAAGTAACATAAGGCGTGATTGTTGTCGGATTATTATCTCTAATGGGAACCACGAGCGTTTTTTCCTGATTTTAAGACAGCAATTCTACAATACGGAATTTTGTAAGTAGTTTCTTCTACCTCGTGGATGGATCTAAGTTTCATATTTGAGATTTATTGTAGGACTTACCTTGAAACAATAAGCATCATGCCATAATTTTCCAGTTAGAGAAGAAAGGAGTTTGACTATAGTGTTATTTTGTTCATCTAAGATGTTCTATAGGATGATATCTGCTAGTTAATTCTAATATAGGCTTGGTTACTCATGTTTTTTTCAAATTCTCTGGAAAATCAACTCCAGCGCTGGAACGAAACCATTCGCAATCAGCCGAAAAATCCTAATGCTTACATTCGTCGAGGTATGGTTAACTTTCAACTGGCCAAAATTGATGAATCTATTCAAGATTTCGACGCAGCAGAGCTATTGGATGTCCGTATTAAACCCTATCTCTGGCAACGGGGATTATCGTATTATTATGCAGAAAGATTTGCTGAGGGCGCTGAACAATTTGAAATAGATTTGACTGTAAATGCTCAAGATGTAGAAGAAACAGTATGGCGATATCTCTGCATAGCTCGTTCGTTAGGTGTTGAAGAGGCGCGTCATTCTTTACTAACTGTGAAAAATGACCCTCGACGTATTATGCAGCGCGTATATGAGTTGTATGCAGGTAATTGTACACCAGAGGATGTTTTAACCGTTGGTGAATCAGAAGGGATAAAGGGAAATTTTTACAGTCATCTTTACTTGGGATTATATTACGAAGCTCAAAATAATCTTGATTTAGCTCAGGAGTATATAGTGAAAGCTGCTGATAATTACAAAATTGATGATTATACGTGGTATTTAGCGCAGGTACATAAGAAATTGCGAGGATGAAGTTTGATTTGCTCAATAGTAAATAAATTAAGCTTTATAGAAATGGAAAGGTACAAAACCTTTAATAAAAAGGTTGTTTATCTAATTAAAAGCTTGCTTTTAGTGTATCCAAATGTACTGTTTTTTTATCGGACTTGAATTTTTTTCCAATATGTCCTGTTATCTTTTCCTCTCCTATTTCTTGAATTCTGGGGAACTCCAAAACCTCTGTAAGACCAATGGATAAACAATCAATAAAGTGATTTCTATCTCTGCCAAGATAAAAACCATGAACAAAAATAATAGCTTCTCGTTGGGATGCCATCTGCGATGCAACTCATAGTAACAAAAGACTGCGATCAATGAATTGGCGTTAGCGAAGCGGGGCGGAACGCACGTCGCAATCACAGCAAATGTGGTTCTGCTTACCTCTTTTCTTTCCGTTCTTACGGATATGGGACGACCCACAACGCGGACATTCCATCCAGTTTCACCTCAATTCATACCGCCATTATGCAACGCCAATCGCTTTTGTAAGTGATTATACTTGTTAGAAGTGTGAAATCAGTTTGTAGCAAAAATTAGGCGATCGCTTCTCATAAAAAACTTTCCGATTGTGCCTCAACAGATAACCTTCGCTACTCAACTCCAAATGAATTGTTAGCTGTCTTATAGTGACAGATGTAGCATTCTTCGACGAATGTTTTATCTATTATGTCAATTTTCCGTGGCTTCAGTTTCAAACTGCACTTGTCTGTACAAATTAGCGATCGCAATTTCCACATCTACAGATTCCAGCCGCAATATATCGCCCAAATTATACTCCGAAAGCACCCATTTTCCCTGTTCGTTGCGCCGAAACACTTCTACAATCGGTTGAGCTACTTGTACTAGGACATATTCTTGCAAAGTTGGAGATTGGCGATATTTAGCAAACTTTTTCCCCCTATCGGCTGCTTCTGTTGAAGGTGATAGAACTTCGATAATTAAACAGGGAAATTGTACTAATTGTGGATCAGTGTCTCGCTCATCGCAAGTTACTACCACATCTGGATAAAAATACTTTTGCCCCGGTTCTACCTGTACCTTTACATCTACAATGTACACTTCGCAGGTGCGATCGGCTAGGGCATCATCTAGAAGCTTCGAGAAATTCAGAGAAATCCGATTATGGTTGCGTGTAGCACCACTCATCATCACAACTTCGCCATCCCAATACTCGTAACGTTCTTCTTGGGTGGGTTCCCAAACCAGATATTCTTCTGCACTCATCAAAATGTTGTCGGGTAAAGCAACCATCGGTGTGATCTCTTAATCATTCACTTAATCTAGGATAGCGAAAAAGACGTTCTTTTTATTGCTACCCTGACTAAGCAGTAATATTTCAGGATTTTATCTGGGAGATACTTGCGATCGCTACTATGCAAAATCGTTTATCTTTAAATCTGATTTTGCATCTGAAACTGTTACTTCGATAGATTTTTCGGGAAATCTACAAATATGGCTCTTTAGATTTATCAGTCCAATTAGGAAGAGGAAGATATAAGAAACTAGAGAGATAAAGGAGGTGAGAGAGATATGCGATCGCATATTTCAGTAGAGCAGGTAAATAACGCACTTTAAGCAAAACATCGCAAATTAAATCATGCAAATTCTCACAAACTTTCCCAGTTTAATCGATCGATGGCTCCGCTATCAATTCCAAACAATCTTAGTTGTATGTTTTTTACTTTGGACAGCACTTCTAGTTATAGAAACTTTGCAGATTCAACATTCTTGTCATCCCATGATTCACTGGTCTGGTACTCTCCCGGCAGAGTGCCAACCTAAACTGCTGCAATTTAATTCTAGTTCATCTAAAAAACCTGAAACTCGGCGCGATCGCTCTCAAGAACAAAAACAAATAGCAAAGAGCGATCGTAGTCCATCACCTAAACCCTCGTCCACTCCTCAACGTCAAATACCTAGCATATCTCCACCACCTCAATCACCAGAGAGAGAAGATGTTCTCAAAATAGCAAAAGAGCATCCAGACATCACAGGCGGTGTTATTGGAATTGGAGTTGCAAGTCTTATGGCTGTTATTGGCGGTGTTCCCCTAGCTGTCGCCGTCGGAATTGGTGCAGTAGTATGGCTTGCAATTAAAACAGTGCTTTAGCAAAACTATCTTAATTTCCAACTTTGTCGAATATTTCACGAAATAAAGGAGTAATCAACCAAAATGCAACCTTCTAACAACCCTCAACAATCTCCCGATCTTGTGCAATCGTCCTCCAATAACCCGCAGGTCGTTCCAGGTTCAGATGGACAAATACAATCTCATCCCAATTCTATAGAAACTCCAGCCGTTTCCTTAAAAATTCTCGGTTCAGGATTTTCATTACACCTGAATAAATGGGTTGTTTTAGGAGTTTTAGGAGTTGCAATACTTGCCACATTCTTTCTGATAACGAAAGGAAGTGAATTTTGCTTATTCAGCACTTGTATACCACCAATTGATTCCAGCAACTCACTTGCGATGAACTTTTGGGGATTTGCAGGAGGAACAGCAGCACTGGTAATTTTAACCACTTTTTTCGGTGTTTCGTTAATGCCTGCTGTTGCCGCTTCCTTTGCGGTTTGGTTTCTAATGCAAATGACACTCAATTAACTCTAAATCTTATCTATATTTTCTCTCAAACAAGCTATGAACATTATTGAACTCAAGCACGTTTCCAAAGTAGTTCCCGAAGGATTCCAGCAAAAATCTATCTTACAGGATATTAATCTGATTGTGAAACGAGGCGAATTCATCTGGTTGCGCGGGGAAAATGGGGCTGGCAAGACTACTCTATTGAATCTGGTTTTAGGGTTACTCAAACCCAGTAGTGGAGAAGTTGAGTTAATGGGACTTTCACCACAGAGTGCTAACTCAAAAATCAATGTTGGAGTAGTTTTACAAGATGTACAGGTTCCAACAAATGTTAAGGTAAAAGAACTTGTTGAAATATTGAAAAGCTACTACCCTAATCCACTTTCAACTGACGAAATATTGAGCAAGGTTAATTTTAAAGGTAGAGAAAGTGATTGGGCAAATAAGTTAAATGGCGGACATAGACAGCGACTTTATTTTGCCCTTGCTCTAGCAGGTAATCCCAAACTACTCGTCCTTGATGAACCAACCAGAGATTTAGATGAACAGGGATATGAAGAATTTTGGCAGGAAATCAAACTCTGCCGTCAACGAGGAGTCACTATTATAATGGTGACAAATAATCAATCCGACTGGGACAAATTAAATACTTTAGCAACTCGCTTTGTTACTGTCCATAAAATTACTGAAAGTCCCCCTGAAGGACAGCTAAGTGAGGAGCTAATAAATTTAGAAGATAACGCTTTATTAGATCAGCTTGAAAATACTAGACAAACTGAGAATTTACCTGAAACCTCTTCTCAAAATATCCAACGCATTTTTCAACAACAGTTCTGGTTTGAAATCCGTCAACTACTTCGCACTCCAGTCTTTTTAATTGCAACACTCGCACTGGTGGGATTCGTCCCGTTGTTAAAATTGCAAGGATTGAAAGGAGAACAGGCAACAGAAACGGTCGTTTACCTGTCTGGCATCATACTTTTTACGATTGTCATCGACCGACTGGGTAAACGAATTGCAGTTGAGCGAGCGGAAAAATGGCTGAAGCTTTTGAGAGCCACACCTTTACCACCAGCAGTATATATGGCGGCTAAGATTGCCACCTCGCTTCTCATTTGTACTGTGAGCCTTTTATTAATCTTCGGATTAGGAAGCTGGCAACTTGAGATGAGAATGGATTTGACTCAAGGGTTAGCTCTGATATTAAGCCTAATTTTAGGAATTATCCCGTTTGCGATTCTCGGTCTTGCATTGGGGTACTTGCTGAACCCCAAAAGTGCTGATTCTATTCTTAGCCTATCGCTAATTGTTATTCCTGTTGCTTGCGGTTCAATTCCACTTCCAGTACCGCAAATCTTCCAAGATTTTATTGCGTTCTCGCCGTTCTACCACTTTCGGCAGTTAATTTTATCGGCGGTTAACTTGAACCACGATAACCACCTAATTTTACATTTACTTTGGCTACTTTGGGCTTGTGGTGCTTTTGGTTTATTGGCGGCTTGGTCTTATCAGCGCGATCGCACCGTTTAGTAGCTTCAACAGGATTAGCACAAGAGATAAGGTGCATCGATGTATTCCATAAAGATATTCCTCTGCACTTATCAAAATGCGATCGCCTCCTAGACTTTTCGCAATAATTCCCGAATAGCGATCGCACAATCACCAAAAGCTAAAGGTGAAATTGTCACATCCTCTGCAAGTATGCTCTCACTGTGATAGCCGTCTGGACTAGGGAGACGATACATATACAACTTGCGTCCATTCACATCTAAAATCCAGTACTCAATAATCCCTGACTTAGAGTATGCGATCGCTTTTACTTCTCGATCGTATTTGAGACTGGAATCAGCTATTTCAATCAGTAAAAATACTTCGGAAGCATTGGGATGGTGATCCTCATAATCTAATGGATTCAGCTTCACCACTGAAATATCTGGTTCTGGTTCCGAATAATCATCAAGTTGCACTGGTGACTGGATTCTTAATAAAACTTTGTCCCCCAAATGTTGACGTAATAACCTTTCTGTGCGGGTAATTGCTGATTCGTGAGCAGTACCTTTTGCTGACATTCTGATGATTTGTCCCGCGATTAATTCTAAGCGTTCTTCAGGATGAAAAATCCCCATTTCCGCCATTTGGTGATATTCTTGAACACTAATTAGGCGAATATTGGTAAACATAAGATTCACCTTAACGTCCTAGCATTTTATCCCGCAGATGTTTAATGCGATGTCTACGACGGGCTACGCCTACGTGCTAAAGGTTAGGCTGCTGGTGCTACAACCTCTGAAGCAACTCATCATACTCTGCATGTGCGCCAATCCAGAACCAGTAAATGTGATCGTTCTGCAACAAGCCAAGAACGCGGTAGTCTAAACTAACACGAGCCGAATATATTGGTTGGCGCTGGCTAACTCGTTTGAACTGAAGACTATTGTGATAAGGATCTGAACGCCAAAGAGCATAGGCTTTGACCGCTTGTTCTTGAACTGATGCAGGAAGCTCATCAAGTTTCTTGCGAAATACCTTCGTAACACTTGACTTCATTGCTCAGAAGGAAAAACGTCAGCTAGAGGAGTGATGTCGCCAGCAGCAATTTCCTGTCTTACCATATCAGCTAGACTATCCCACTGAGCATCTGTTGTAGATTCAAACTGAGTCTTCCATCTTTGCTCATCCTCTATCTCAGCAAGGAGACGAGCAGCGATCGCATTCTGTTCGGCAACAGGTAGAGTTTTCAGTTGCGCGATCGCCCGCTCAAGTAACTCAGTCATGGCTACCACACTCTCAAAACGTAAATGGCATCTTATCCATTATCGCTTCTTGTTAGCAAGTTGAACGCTAATTAGGTGAATATTCATGAGCATAAGATTCACCTTAACGTCCTAGCATTTTATCTCGCAGATGTTTAATGCGATCGCGCAATTTCCCCGCCTCTTCAAATTCCAGTTTCTTTGCTGCCTCTTTCATCTGCGCTTCTAACAGAGTAATCAACCCTGGAATCTGTTCTAATGGCAGTTCATCCAGATGTTCATCTACAACTTTCAAGTCAGTTGCATTCAACCGCCGAGATACATCTAAAAAAGCCAAAATTGCATTACTTGATTTTTTCACAATTGGTTGCGGTGTAATTCCATGCAGTCGATTATGTGCTGTTTGAATCCCACGCCGCCTATCTGTTTCATCAATAGCTTTAATCATGCTACCTGTCATGTTATCGGCATACAAAATCGCTTGTCCCTGGACGTGACGCGCGGCTCTACCAATAGTTTGAATTAAGGAACGCTCGGTTCGTAAAAAACCTTCTTTATCTGCATCCATAATTGCTACTAAGGAAACTTCGGGTAAATCCAAACCTTCCCGCAGCAAGTTCACACCAACTAATACATCAAATTTCCCCTCGCGCAAGTTCTGCAAAATCTCAATGCGCTCAATAGAAGTAATCTCGGAATGTAAATACCGTACCCTGATACCGTGGTCTTGCAAATACTCGGTTAAATCTTCCGCCATCCGCTTGGTTAATGTGGTAATTAACACTCGCTCATGGCGATCGGCTCTATCTTTAATTTCACCTAACAAATCATCAATTTGTCCTTCTGTAGGACGCACAGAAATTTCTGGATCGACTACCCCAGTTGGCCGAATCACTTGCTCAATTACATGGTCTTCAGAAACTTCTATTTCCCAATTTCCGGGAGTTGCTGAAACAAAAATGCACTGATTCACTTTTTGCCAGAATTCTTCTGCTTTTAAAGGACGGTTATCAGCAGCGCTAGGAAGCCGAAATCCATGTTCAATTAAAACTTTTTTTCTCGCTTGATCGCCGTTATACATCCCGCGAATTTGGGGTACAGTAACGTGAGATTCATCAATAATTAATAGCCAATCTTTAGGAAAATAATCAATTAAACATTCTGGTGGATCTCCAGCTTGTCTTCCTGCTAAGTGACGCGAATAGTTCTCGACACCGTTGCAGTAACCTACTTCACGTAGCATTTCCAAATCATAGCGTGTACGCTGATCTATGCGTTGCGCTTCTAATAATTTACCAGCTTGTTCTAAGTCTAATTTTTGCTGTTTTAACTCGGCTGCAATATCATGACAAGCTACTTCTAACCGTTCTTCTGGGGTGACAAAGTGACGTGCAGGGTAGATATTTACCGCTTCCAAACTTTTGAGAATTTCACCTGTCACTGGATCGATATAGCGAATTGCGTCAATTTCATCACCAAAGAATTCTACGCGAATAATGCGGTCTTCATAGGCTGGGCCAATTTCTAAGACATCACCCCGGACGCGAAATTTTCCCCGACCCATTTCTATGTCGTTGCGGCTATATTGAACATTTGCCAAATCCCGTAAAATTTGGCGTTGATTAACTTCCATACCTATCTGAAGGGGGATGGCAGCTTTCAGATATTCTGCTGGCATTCCCAAACCGTAGATACAGCTGATGGAAGCAACAACAATGACATCACGGCGTTCAAACAGCGATCGCGTCGCTGAATGCCGCAACATATCTATTTCATCATTAATTGCTGCCGTTTTCTCAATATAAGTATCGGTGACGGGAATATACGCTTCTGGTTGATAATAGTCGTAGTAGCTGACAAAGTACTCGACTGCGTTGTTGGGGAAAAAATCCCGCAACTCGTTACAAAGCTGTGCAGCCAGGGTTTTGTTATGCGCCAGAACTAAAGTTGGCTTGCCAATTTTCTCAATAACTGCTGCTACTGAAAATGTCTTACCAGTTCCAGTGGCTCCTAGTAAAGTTTGGTAACGATTGCCTGATTGGATACTAGCAGAAAGTTTAGCGATCGCTTGTGGTTGATCGCCTGTGGGACTAAAGGGAGCTTGAAGACAAAATTCTGTCATACAGTTTTGCTGTAAATACCCTATCTCATAGTGACGATTCCGCCCTGTATCCATTGTAGCTGGCTTCTTAGACTAAAATAAATAGTAATAATTGTTTACGAAAATTATTAATTCAAGTTTACTTATGTATCAGTTTTAAAGATACTTATATCTATGTGAGGTTTTTTAAGGTTAAACTCTAAAGTATATGGGAAAAAATTTCATCTTTCCTTAATTATTGTAAAATTCAATTAACAAACCAGAGGTGTTCGTTTATGACTATTAGCAGCGCTGGCAAAGCAATCAGTTCTCGGCAAAAGCCTGCCAAGTCTCCAGGGGAAACCACAGAGGGAGTTGAAAATCAACAAGATCAGAGCTTGAATGCAGATAAAGTTGAGGAAGTTAATGAACTGCCAGTAGGAGCTTCTGGAACACTCGCCATTTCTGGAATTCGTCCCATAGGCGCTAGTGACTTAGAAGTTGCTGAACACCTCTCAATTGCTGGGGTGCGTCCCGTTAGCACCAGTACGTTAGAAGTAGTTGAAACCTATAACTCAATGGGTATTCGTCCAATTGGCGCTAACACATTCCAAGTCGTTGAAAGTATAAATCTCTCTGGGATTCGTCCAATTGCCTCAAGTTCATTGGTAATTTCTGATAGTTATTCCACCTTCGGGAACCGTCCTATAGCACCAAATGAGATTGACAATTCTGAAACACTGATGGGTTTTCTAGATTAAACAAAAAACATTTCCATAACTTTATTAACCCAGTTTCGTATAGAAACTGGTTTTTTTATTTAAACAGTTAAAAGCAGAGATTACCATATTTACATTTATTCTATGTCTTTTAGCATAGGTAACTAAACTATTCGTACTTTCTTTTACATTCAACCAATAGCCAGAATGCTTACTACAACTAACTTTCTTAATTACGAATTACGAATTACGAATTACAAATTATTTAATATGTCTTGTGGTGGAAGGCTTTAGCAAAAACTTTAAGTTACTGTGTAAAGGTAATAACAAAGAGTTTCAAAGTTAGTTTATAGCTTTGAAATGAGTTTTTAATTGAATCAGGAGTATCAAAATGAGCATAGAAGATCGCGCAAAGGCTGCTGCTAAAAATGTTGAAGGTAAAGCCCAAGAAGCTTTAGGAAATATCACTGGAGATCCGGAAGATAAAGCCAAAGGTAAAGCAAAGCAAGCTGAAAGTGAAGTACGTCACGGAATTGAAGACGTAAAAGATAATGTCAAGAAAAACATTGACTAATAATTCATAATTTTTTTGCAGAAAATCTAGGGATATAAATGGGGTGGATTCCATTTTTGCAGAAAAATGTGAATTGTTAAAGAACCAAGCTAAACTCTGTTGATATCCTCTGAGCAGGGGTTAGACAATAGAGTATCAGCTTGATTGGCAGAAATTTTGTAGAGACGTAATTAATCACGTCTCTACACTTTTCAATAAATTTTATTTATTAATTTAATTTAAAACTTAAATATAACTAAACTATATTAATTATTTCACTCAGCACATAAATCTAACTGAATGACTGCTGACGATATTAGCAGAGTAGCGTAATATCTCAGACGGGCGTAGCTGTGATAACTTTGTTCAATCTGAAGATTATTCCAAACATCATTAAATTGTAGTACTATAGCACGGGCATTAACTATCTTCAGCTACATCTGATTGTTAGCGCTCTTAAATTCACAATCGATGAGAATATACCGTGAGCCTAACTCTTTATTTCCTCCGTCACGGACAGACAGAATGCAGCCGCAATAATTCCTTTTGCGGTTCTATAAACTCAGAACTCACTCCAGAAGGGTTGGAGATGGCAAAGGCTTTTGCTGACGCATATAGTTCTATGGATTGGACAGCAATATTTTGTAGTCCAATGCAGCGAACTGTATTGACAGCAAAACCTTTGTATGAAGCAATAGGGATAGAACCACAATTTAGGGATGGTTTGAAGGAAATCAACTATGGTTTGTGGGAAGGAAAAACTCCAGAAGTAATTACGCGTGAATATCACGATGATTATATTCGCTGGTCAGCAGATCCGGCTTGGAATGCTCCCACTGGTGGAGAAATGGCTGTTACAATTGCTTATCGCGCCTTGCAGGTAATTGAAGAAATCAAGCAAAATTACAGCAGTGGCAATGTTTTAGTTGTGTCGCACAAGGCAACTATTAGAATTCTTCTGTGTAGTTTTCTGGGGGTTGATGTGGGACGCTTCCGTTTTCGTTTGGGATGTCCTGTTGCTTCGGTCAGTATTGTAGAATTTACCTCACATGGGACGCTGTTAAAGGTTCTGGCAGACCGTGGTCATTTGGATGAGCGTTTGCGAAATTTACCAGGAACGTGAGGAGTCACTTACATTACATTACTCTCACTAGGGGATCATTTTAGGGATTAAAAGCTACAGGCATTGATTTCATACCTCGCAAGGATGGATTTTGATGCCATTCAATTCGATCTGTATCCAGGCGGAGATTACTCAGGCGGCGCACAATGGTATTGATGGCAATTTGTGCTTCAAGTCTGCCAAGAGATGCACCGAGGCAAAAGTGGGTTCCTTTTCCAAATGCCAAGTGTGGGTTTTCAGGGCGTGTAATGTCTAATTTATCGGGGTCTAAAAATTGCTCAGGGTCACGGTTGGCAGCACCAATTACCAGAAATAGGCGTTGCCCTTGGCTAATTTGTTTGCCATCAATTTCGAGATCGGTAACTGCTATGCGGGCCTGACGTTGTACTGGGCTGTCATAGCGCAAAAACTCTTCTACAGTAGTCGTAATTAGCGAGGGGTCATCCTTTAACTTTTGCGTTTGACTAGGATTTTTGAGCAAAGCAAGTAAGCCGTTAGCAATCAAGTTGGTCGTAGTTTCATGACCCGCAAAAGTTAAGAAAACGCAATTGGATAAAATTTCGTCGTCATTGAGAGAATTTCCCTTTTCTTGTGCAAAGATGAGGCTACTCATGAGATCATCTTGGGGATTATGACGACGTTCTTCAAGGATGTGGCGAAAATATTCGGTCATTTCGATAATACTTTGTTGAGCGCTGGTCAAAATTTCTGGCTTCATACGGAACATACCAAAAAATCTTGCCAAATCGTCAGACCATTTCTTAAACTGTTCCCAGTCTTCGGACTTTGCACCCAGCATTTGGGCGATGACGATCGCGGGCATTGGGTAAGCTAAATCATGAATAATATTCATGTTACCCCCCTCATAGAGACTATCAATTAGTTCGTCTACTAGCGTCTGAATTCGCTCTGCCATGCTGCTAATGATACTAGGAGTGAATGCCTTGTTAAACAACGCACGCAGACGCGTGTGTTCTGGGGGGTCGCAAAATAGAATCCATTTTGATAGAGTTTCCAGAAGGGGAAGTATATTCTGTTGCTCTGATTCTGGTATTTTACTAATAGGCGGACGCTTGGCCGAAATCCGTTTGTCTTGCATAGCTGCGGCAACATCTTTATAGCGCATTAGATACCAGCCCCCAAAAAAATCACTCCAGTAAACAGGATCTTCTAATAAAATACGGCGGTAGGTAGGATAGGGATTGGCTAGTACTTCTGGGGCAGATAGATTGTATCGGTCTTGTTCTAGATTACTGAGTGACGACATGAGTTAGAAGCGATTAAGGATATAACTCAATAATTCTATATCTGGTAGCATCCCCGATCAAAAGCAAGATTCAGGTTGCTTCGTCTGTACTGCGACACACTAGCTCAAATAATTGCAACTGCTTCCCTTACGAAAATACTTGGTATGATTTGGATTTATGTGGATTTTGATTTATTACAGATTCAGTCATAATTTACTCAAATAAATTTTTATGCAGCCAGTTATTGAAACAATTTTATTACGTCAAATGGCTTCGGGCGATCGCCTCTACTTACAACTATACAAATTCATCGGCGCTCAACCTGGTAAAAAGGTTTACATTCAATCTAATCTGCATGGTGCAGAAATTGCTGGTAATGCCGTTATTCACCAGCTAATTGAGTTTTTATTAAAAATAAATGATGCAGATTTAACTGGAGAAATCTGGTTAGTTCCCGTTTGTAATCCAATGGGGACAAATGAACGCGCTCATCATTTCTCCCCTGGACGATATTGCATTTACGAAGCCAAAGACTGGAATCGCATCTTTTGGGACTATGAGAAAGAAGCTGATGATTTAGTAGCTTTTACTAAATCTCAACTTCATAGTGATCTAAAGGTCATTCGACAAAATTATCTAACTATAATTAAGCAACAATTCGCAAAAACTTTAGAAAAAGTTAATTCTTCCAGTGGTGTTCCTTACACTGAGCTTTTTGCCTACAAGCTACAAAATCTCAGTTTAGATGCAGATTACTTAATTGATTTACATAGTTCTACCAATCAAGCATTAGACTACGTTTATTACTTCCGAAATCGAGAAGAGAGTGCAAAATACTTCCTACTCGATTTCGGAATATTGCTTGATAAATATGATGGTGATGCTTTTGATGAAGCTTTTATCAAACCTTGGTTAGCACTGGAAGCTTGTTTTAAAGAGTTTGGTAGAGAAATCAAGTTTGATGTGGAAGCTTGGACGCTAGAATTAGGAACAGGAATGCAAATGAACCCTGATTCAGTTGCTAAAGGTGTACGGGGTGTGAAAAGTTATTTAGCACAAAAAGGTGTACTGCAAATGCCTGATTTATCAGGTGACACAAAAACTCATGAAATGAGTTTTGCATCTAGCAGCAACCGGAAAAAATATTATGCGATCGCAGGTGGTATGATTCAATTCAGAATAGAATTAGGCACTTCAGTAAAAGCTGGAGACAAACTCTATCAAATTCTCAGTTTTAATAAAGAAGGTCAACTACCTACTGTAATTGATGTCTGCGCTCAACATGATGGCTTAGTTTATGATGTCGCAACCAATCAAGCTGTGAATGAAGGCGAGTTTGTATTGGGAATTGTTAGTTAGTCATTTGTCATTTGTCATTGGGAGTTTAGAGTTTTTTAACTCCTCACTCCTCACTTCTCACTCCTCACTCAGCACTCAATTCAGTCTCCCAAATAAATACTCATACCACGAGCAGTTTTAACTAAAGTACCATTGGGATCGACGGCACTATATTGAGCGATCGCTTCTGTAATTGGTACACTTAATACTTGGCGATTTTGCCATGTCACCATGCGATCGTATTTAGCTTCGGCAATTAGATTAACTGCTGCTACGCCAAAGGCTGTTGCAACTAATCTATCCAGTGGTGAAGCAGTTCCACCCCGTTGAATGTGTCCTAAAACTGTGACTCGCGTTTCTACACCGATGTGCTGAATAATTTCATCGGCTAAATATTCGCCAATCCCACCGTATCGAGATTGACCTAAGCGATTGGTAATCGTCACATTTTCGCCATCTTGGGTACGAACGGCTTCAGAAACAATAATCAAACAATAGTTTTTGCCTTTTTCTTGGCGTTCTTTGATTTTGTGGCAAATATGCTCAACTGTATAAGGGATTTCGGGAATTAAAATTACATTTGCTCCCCCCGCAATTCCCGCCGCTATGGCTATGTGTCCGGCATCACGACCCATTACTTCCAAAATCATGACTCGGCTATGACTTGCAGCGGTAAAATGTAACCGATCTAGTGCTTCTGTGGCAATATTTACTGCTGTATCAAAACCGATGGCGTGTTCCGTAACGCCAATATCGTTATCAATGGTTTTGGGAATACCGACTAGATTAATACCGCCTTGTTGAGCGAGGCGACGCAAAATTGCCAAGCTACCATCGCCACCGATACCAATCAAAGCGTCTAAACCTAGTTCATGATAACCTGCAATAATTTCTTCAGAGCGATCGCATAAACTTCCATCCGCCATCGGAAAGGCAAAAGGGTCGCCTTTATTGGTTGTCCCTAACATTGTGCCACCCGCAGTTAACAACGAGTCAACTTGATCGACTTCTAGCTTAGTGAATTGTGGCGGACGCGCCATTAATCCTAGAGTCGCTTGACGGATTCCCAAAACTTCCCAACCGTAAGTATTTACAGCACAATTTACTACAGCCCTAATCACAGCATTTAAGCCAGAACAATCACCTCCACTCGTCAGAATTCCTATGCGTTTGGGTTCTCCCACGTTTTTTATTGACATTTCGATCCAAATGTATATATTAATTAGTCGATGAAACTTAAGCCAAAGTTAGTATTAGATTAAACTTAAGCAAAAGTCTTCCCTATTAATGCCAAAGTAATTTTATGTTTCTTTTGTATCTAAAAACAAAATAAAGTCTAAAAATTCAGCAACCCTTGAGCCAGAAGTTAGAATTTATGTGGGTTTGGTACGATCGCCGGTGAAATGAGGTAAACTTGGAGTTTAATTTTTTTAATATTCTGATTACTGAATTCTGACTCCTGAATAGTATAAGTAAGGTTATCTCAGCTGTAAAATATAAGTGTAGAACCAGTAGTAGATTAAACCTCGGCAAAAGCAATCCCTAAAAATGCCAGGGTAATTTTATGCCTATTTTGTGTCTAAGAAAAAACCAAGTTATCCCAGCTAGAAAATATGAGGGTGGAGCCAAAGGTGACTAGTATTGAAAATTACAACTTCTCTTTTCCAGGAGAAGTCACAATCCCACAGGCTCCTCCTGAGTTTAAATCAGGTTTTATCGGCATTGTTGGTCGCCCAAATGTCGGTAAATCTACTTTGATGAATCAGTTAGTAGGACAAAAAATTGCCATTACCTCACCAGTAGCGCAAACTACACGTAACCGTTTGCGCGGTGTATTAACTACACCAGAAGCGCAGTTAATATTTGTAGATACGCCAGGAATTCATAAGCCCCATCATCAATTGGGCGAAGTATTGGTGCAAAATGCCAAAATTGCTATTGAATCGGTAGATGTAGTGTTATTTGTGGTAGATGGAGCCGTGGCTTGCGGATCGGGCGATCGCTATATTGCCGAATTGCTCAGTCGCAGTAAAACACCAGTGATTTTGGGTGTGAACAAAACCGACCAACAACCGGCTGATTCGCAGTTTCTAGATGATAGTTACGCTCAAATGGCCCAGTCTCATGAATGGGAAATCGTGAAATTTTCTGCCAAGACTAGTACAGGATTACCAGAACTTCAAGAATTATTAATTGAACATTTAGAAATTGGGCCATTATATTATCCTCCAGACTTGGTAACTGACCAGCCAGAACGCTTTATTATGGGTGAATTAATCCGAGAACAAATTTTATTATTGACTCGTGAAGAAGTACCCCATTCAGTTGCGATCGCCATTGATTTAGTAGAAGAAACTCCCAGCATTACCCGTGTACTTGCTACCATCAACGTCGAGCGTGATTCCCAAAAAGGCATACTCATTGGCAAAGGTGGAGCAATGCTCAAAGCAATTGGTAGTGAAGCCCGCGAACAAATTCAAAAATTAATCGCTGGCAAAGTTTATCTAGAATTGTTTGTGAAAGTCCAGCCAAAATGGCGACAGTCGCGGATTAGTTTAGCAGAGTTAGGCTATCGCGTGGAAGAATAAAATTCAGTTAGGAGTTAGGAGTTAGGAATTAAAGAGTTATGAATAACTCCTGACTTCCTGCTTTGTTTATGATTGGTAGGTTTTTCAGATTAGATCAATTTCTTGAGTTTGAGAACCAACATAATTGTCTGAAGCCCTAAATCTCAGTTTAATAATTGAAAAGTTCCTCAATTATTTTTTGGAAACCTAAATACTTAACCTTGAAAGCTATTCTCAATCCTTAACTCCCAACTCCCAACTCCTAACTCTTAACTCCTAACTCCTAACTCCCAACTCTTAATTCATAAAAATGTCTTTAGATACTCGCTATCCCTTAAATTTACCCGTCAATGCTCCGCCCTTGCGCGTGTTAATTGTCGAAGACGATCCGATGATGCAATTGGGATTAGAGCAATCGTTAATGGCTCATCCTCAGTTAGAGATTGTTGGACAAGCTGAAGATGGTTATTTGGGAGTTCAAGCTGCACTGCAACTGAAACCTGATTTGGTGGTTATGGATATTGGGTTGCCGCGATTGGATGGCATTGCCGCAACACAGCAAATTAAAGCGGCGCTACCAGCAACTCATGTAGTGATGCTGACATCTCATCAAACGGAGACAGAAATAATTGCGGCACTGTCTAGCGGTGCAGATGCCTATTGTATCAAAGGTGCAAGTGTGGAACGACTGTTAAGTGCGATCGCAGCCGCAGTTGATGGTGCAGCCTATCTCGATCCCCAAATTGCGCGGCGAGTGATTGATAATCTCAAACCGCCTTCACCCACCACCAACAATGCCAATTTATCTGGGCGTGAGTTAGAAGTGTTAAAGCTGATGGTAGACGGGTTGAGTAACCCAGAGATTGCCGAAAAACTCTATCTTAGTCCCAACACCATCAAAACTCATGTCCGGGGAATTATGAATAAATTAGCAGTGGACGATCGCGTGCAAGCAGCAGTTGTGGCACTGCGTTCTGGATTGGTTTAGAAAACAAATGCAACCCAATCCCTAATCCCCAGTCCCTTTTACTCCTATTTACAAGTAGAGGCGTACATATATATGTACGCCTCTATAGCTGAATAATTTGTTGCCAAGATGTTTGAAAATAGTCTACCTCAATGCATTTGAGTTAAAAGAGTTTGAGAATTGATTAGGGTCTATATTAGCCGGAAATAACAAAATTTCCTTGCCTTCTAAACTTGCTTTTTGGTGAAGCAAAATTGCCTTTTCCAAAGAACAATATTTAATTGGAACCCATCTGTCGCTATAAAAGTAGACAGTTACTCGGCTCATTGCATACTCTTTCAACGGCAGTGGAAGAGACCAGGACGAGTCCAGAGTTTGAACCTTACCTGTTGAGTCCATGCTTTGAACCTCAGTTATTAAGTATATTTACTTTCACTGATTGGAATGATTTAGAGGAACTATCATAAGTAATAACAATCTGTCTTAAAACTACATCTTTAGATAAAAGTTAGAATCATTAAAACCGATCTAACGACCTTGGCGCTAAATGCGATCGCTACTTCTTGTGTCTTTGCAGCTTGGGTTATATGCACACCATGAACCCCTGCCATAGTCGTTACTAGAAATCGCCATTGCAAAAATATAAGTAGGGATTTGATAGAAGAGTGCGATCGCCTAACCTAGTTTTCTGACAGCTATTTTCAGTTAAATAGCTGTAAGCTTTGTGTATCTAACTCTTAACGAATGTCCACTCTAGTACTTTGATTGGGGCTTCTTGTAGTGCTTTAGTTAATTCGTTGCTGCTCTGAAATTTCACCTGGGAGAGGTCGCAAGCTTCGATGTTGACCGTAAATTTTTCGTCTTGAAAGGGCCAGGGTTTGACAACAACCAACTTATCGCTGCGCTGCATGATGTCATAGCGCTCACCTTCAGGGCCCTTGCTAATTTCTAAAAACCGTTCATCGTCAGGTAGTTCTTGCTGACATAAAATGAGAGAAAGGCGATCGCACCATTGCATAAATGCATAGGCTGCATCAACTTCCTCCTTTTTGATGCCCAATTCTTTGCGCCAACGTTGCTGATTTTGAAGTTGCTCGTCTAAAAGTTTGTCTAATTTTAAAGACTTACCCCGCCTTGACTCATTTAAACGGCTGATGTGCATAGAAATTAAGAGAGCTACCCATCGTCCACGGTAAAGGGCATTTTTTGCCAAATTAGCCAATTTATCGACACCTGCATCTACATTGTCATTTGATGAGAGCATGAAGTCCTTTGGCGCACCCGCTTCAGTTAGAGTATCTTCTTCCCACTCTTTTTCTAGATCATCGTGATGAGAAATTGCAGCTATAGTTTCATATAACCTTACTGGAGCATCTTTACGTCGCCATTGTCCTGCTAGTTCAGCTGCTAATAAAGCATGGGCACGATGATAAATGACTTCCCAACCATTTGGCGTAGCGTTGACAATCACAAGTGAATCTCCTAATTCTGAGTTTTGATTTTGAGTTGAATTAATTTCTGAAGTCAGAAATATCGCAGTAGAAATTAAAGCAAGGGCGCAACTTCTTGTGCCCCGACAACAGGCGCGGCTAAAATACATGAAAATTGCTGTAAATAAAAATCCCGACCTCTTAGAAAAGTCGGGATTTTTTTTGCTCACTAAATGTAGCTAAACAGCCCAACATTTTATAAACAAGGTAGGCTATTTGCCTACCATATTATTGGGAGTTGTTCAGAATCTGCCAAAAACTCTTTCACTCAAAATAAATCTATATTCTGACTGCAACCTATGCAATTAAGAGTGGCTTTCTAGCGGATTAGCAACGTATTTGAATGTTGGCTCAGAATTCCAAGGGCCACGCTCATCTTGACCATTTCCGTTTGTAGATAGGTTGTAGTAAAGAGCAACAGTTTCATCTGGCTTGATATTACCAAAGAATGGATCTGTCAACTTACCTAGTGAATCAAGAGCTTTCATAAACATCTGAGTATGAGAAATTTCTCGTGTTAACAGATGGACTAAAGTCTCTTGGGTTCCTTGGTCGGTTGCCAACTTAATCAACTCTTCGTAAGTCTGACGAGCGCCAGCTTCGGCTGCAACGTTAGCTCTTAAATCACGTACTACATCTCCACCCTCATTCAAGTAACTTGCAGTCCAAGCATTACCTTGACTATCTAGAAAATGAGGCCCAATTCCTCGAACTGCAAAAAGAGTACTCTTGTAAGCCTCGGTTTGATCTACATTTTTAGTATGAGCCTCAATGAGTTTACCAACCATTTCTAAATGGCTGAATTCCTCGATCGCAATATCTTGGAGCATATCTTTAATGCCAGCATTTTCGACATGGAATGATTGAACCCAATACTGAAGTGCTGCACTAAGTTCTCCAGTAGCTCCGCCAAACTGCTCTAAAAGCAACTGAGCAAAACGAGGGTTTGGTTCACTAACGTTAACTGCGTGAATAGGCTCTTTTTTGTGAAAAAACATAGATTTACACTTCCCAAAATTTGGTGTTACAGAATGAATCAACTTATCTTTTAGTCTTTTTCCAGATAGAGCTAATTTGATGTTTTATAGCTTCTTAAACTGGTGAACTAGAAGACTGAATAAAATACGGTAGTTATCTCAGGGTTGATAACTGCCAATCAGCGGTTATACATTGCTGCTTCTTCTGATTAATCCCCACAGATAAATGGCAACAATTGCACCAAGCACAGCCACTAAAATACCAGGAAGAGTTAAACCAGCGCCAGCCGCAGTAATTTGCAGAGTTCCTGTTCTTAACAAGGTAAATAAACTTCCACCGACGAAAGCACCAATGATACCCAAAATCATTGTGGAGAGAATTCCGCCGCCTTGATAACCAGGATAAATAGCTTTAGCGTAGGCGTAGCCTGCCGTTAGGCATCGCACCTGCCAAAAGTCCTAAAACTATCCAAGCAATAATACTCATAACCGCCTCAACAATCTCACTCACTTAATATCTAAGTTATCAACTCTAATTCCAAATTCTTTCTACCAGATGGGGTAAATGCTAAATCCAAAAGTTATACAAAATAATTTATATCCAGATTGTATAGATTGGATTAGAATTGGCATATTTTACATCTTAATATCAATCAACAGTTTTGGTATATTTAAGTCACAAGTTATTATAAATATATAATCACAGACATAATTTTTATCCGCAAAACTAAATGTTAATTTACTCGTCAACATCTTCTCTTTTATCTCTACCCTAAGGCATAAAGTTTGTATCTAACTTTTTGGGGATGTATTAAAAATATTTGTTCATAGAATTATTGAGAACTTTCGTTCGTTATAGTTCATCATTAATTATCTATATAAATAATTAACCAAGCTTTTTGTACATTTTTTATTTAACAACTTTATTTTAATTTCCCGATGCTTTGGGGAGGGGAAGTTTTGGCTTTAGACAAAACTGGAGTGGAGTGACGCGGATAGTGATTATAAGCCAATGAACTCAATACCATATGGTCATTGCCGTGCCCCTATACCCCGCGACATAATATTGTACCGCATCTGAATGAGAACCGCTATATAGTCTTAAGAATATCCCCTCAACTTTTATTTTTAAATTAGATTGAGGAGATAATATGTGGTAAAGATTTGCAAAAGCGATATCAAATAGCGCGGGAGAATTTTGTCTCTCGCGTTCTTGTGTGAGTATCAAATATGACGGCAATATTTCTTACTAGTAATCTACCGATGTCTGTAATCTGGATCTGATTTTTTGATAAACTGACTAGACCATCAGCTTCTAGTGGTTTTAACGCCTCTAGCTCCTCAGAGAAATATTCATCAAAACTGATATGATATTTGTTTTCAATATCTTGCTTATGAAGCTGAAAATGAGACATAATACCCATAATCACATCCCGTCTAATAATGTCATTCTGAGTGAGTTTGATACCTTTACTAATAGGTAAACTACCTGCTGCCAATGTCTGATAATAATCCTTTAACTCCTTGTGGTTTTGAGCATAAGCATCTTCTAACATACTGATGGATGTGGCTCCAAAACCAAATAATTCTGTTTCGGCGTGGGTAGTGTAGCCCTGAAAATTGCGTTTGAGAGTACCATTACGTTGAGCGATCGCTAGTTCGTCATTAGTTTTAGCAAAGTGATCCATGCCAATAAATAGATATTGGTTATTCGTCAATTCTTCAATGGTCATTTTCAGAATCTCTAACTTTTCCTCTGCTGGAGGTAGAGCCTCTTGAGAAATATTTTTTTGTGTCGGTTTGAGCCACGGCACATAAGCAAAGTTAAAGACAACAATTCGGTCAGGATCTAATTCAATCGTCTTTTTCAGCGTTTCTTGAAATGTCTCACGGGTTTGATAAGGTAAACCATAAATTAAGTCTACGTTCACACTTTCAAACTTAGCTTCTTTGATCCAACTCATGACATCAAATAGCATTTCTTCTGGCTGGACACGATTGACAGCTACTTGAACTTGGCGATTAAAATCCTGAATGCCAAAACTAATGCGGTTAAATCCAATCTGTCTTAGAAAGAAAATATAGTTTTTATCGATATAGCGGGGATTAATCTCAATTGAGATTTCTGCTTGGGGATCGATGTTGAAATAGCGATTGATGTTTTTCCATAAAAATTCTACTTGGTGACGCTCCAAGTAATTAGGAGTACCACCTCCCCAATGGATTTGCAACACTTTTCTATCAGAATCGATTAAAGCTGCGGTGTTTTTAATGTCTTGAACCAAAGACTCCACATAGGGTTTCGCAATATTCTTGTTGTTGGAAATTACTGTATTACAACCGCAGAAGTAGCAAGCACTTTGGCAAAAAGGGATATGGAAATACAAAGAAAGAGGGGTTTTGCGTTGATTTGATGCGGCGATCGCGGCCTTAAAATCAGTTTCAGTGAATGTTTCGCTTAACTCTGTAGCAGGCGGGTAACTGGTATATCTAGGTGCGCGAGTGTCGTACTTTTGAATCAGATCCAGATCGAACTTGACACCAGGTAATAGAAAAACCATTGAGTTGCTTTCCAATGAATGAAGGGAGTAGGTAGAGACGTGATTAATGGGGAGCGGGGGAGCGGGGGAGCAGGGGAGCAGGGGAGCGGGGGAGCAGGGGAGCAGAGGAGAAGTTACAGTAAGTTTTTCCCCTCTGCCTCTTGTGCCCAATGACAAATGACAAATGACAAAATTAATTAGCCGCAGCTACTTCAGTGCTACCTGAATTCTGAGAACGAGTGAGGCTATTAAAGAGAACTTGACCGAGTGCTTTAATTAAACTTCCCTCTAATTCTTGAGCCATCTTTAAATTGAACCCAAAGGCATTATTGGCTTCTGCAACAATCCGTTCTGCTGTTATATCATCAACGGGTAATGCATTTAATGCCTGACGATACTTATCCTTAAATGCCTTTTTGTCAGGAATTTGCTCAAAGTTATAAAAGGATGTGCCTTCATACCCAGAAAGCTTCAGGGCTGACTGAGCAACTTTTTGTAGCATTTGACCCCCAGAAAGATCGCCCATGTAGCGAGTGTAGGCATGACCTAGCAATAAAGCCGGTTCACTAGCAGAAATTTCCCGAATGCGGTCAATGTAGCTCTGGGCAGCAGGTGAGGGTGTAACTTGCTCTCTCCAATTATCCCCATAATAGAACACCATGTCTTTTTCGAGCGAGGATTGGCGATTAAGTTCAGGAAAGTAAACCGCACTAATCACAGGATGCTTTACATGGCTCTCTAATGCCGCTTCTAGTTCGCTGTAGACGTAATACAAGTTGCTTAAGAATTTAGCGAAGCAGTCTCTATCCACAACTCCTTGCAAAAAACATTTCATGAATGCCACATTTTCCGCTGATGTGTGGGCTTGTTGAGTTCCAGAGCGGAGTTTGATGGCTAGATTGCTACTCATTGTTGCTTCCTTCATGTTCAAGCGCAAGGTTTTGGGCAGTCACCGACTCACGATGCCTACCACGACCAGCTAAAAAATTGTTATTCTAGGTTTAGAAAGGATCTGCATCACTCTATCCACAACTGCCGATGCAAATCCCAGCTATTTTTATTTCTCCTAAGATTATTTAACTATTCATTCATATATAGCTATTAAGATATTCATATTTATTTATGTTTTTCTGATGCTGATATTCAGGCACATCCTAGTTGACTAGTAACAAAAATGGTTGTGAGATAGGCATTTAAACTCTTCTGAAAGGATGGGCGATCGGCGTTGAACTCGTGACTTATGGTCGTAAGTGTGCAGCTTGCAGAAATAAAACTTGGGCGTTGCATATTTGCGGGATGATTTTGCTAGTTTTCTGGGATGGGCATCTTGCCCGTCCCTTGTATTTCAGGGCGCTCGTGTCGCCCACGCTACAAGAATCATCCCTTGATTCAGCAACGTATTTTAGTGCTATTAAAGGAAAAATTTAACTTAATCTTATCCTTGTTTTGATTTGTTCTTAGTTGTACTAAAACTTTTAATACAATATATTCTATTTAATTAGTAGTAAATCTTCTATAAAAATCTAATTTAATTTTTGAAAAGCTTGCCTGCTGTAGCTTTGAGTGATGTAACCCAGAAATTCAGTATACTTAAGAAGATTAATACCGGATTCTTAAGAGTTCTATGTGATATTCTCAAAACAGATTTAAGGATTCAGCTGACCGTTTGGTATGGCCCTCACTAAATCAGGATAAACTCTATGTATAGATTCCAGATCAGTGCATACACTCAAACGGGCGAATCCATTGGTCTGGTGGGTTCTACTCCAGAGTTGGGTTTGTGGGATATTAGTAAATGTGTTCATCTGCGTACAAGTGGCGATCGCTATCCTTTATGGTGGACAAATATTGACATTCAAGAGTCAGGCGAGCGCCAGAAAGTTGAATATAAGTATGTGCGTCTCGATGCAAACGGTAACGCAACATGGGAGAGCTTACTAGATACAAACCGCTGGATTCCCATTGATTCTAACAATGACGCCGACACAATTATTGTGGATGATGGCGGATTCGGTTATTTACAACCTTATCCCTTCGGATATATTGAGAACCCTGCTGTCAGAATACCCCTAGATGAAGAGACTGAAGGTTTAAAAATCGTAGTCATTGGCAGTTCCGTCGCATTAGGTCATAGAGCTTGGTTTTTGAAAGGTTGGGTCTGGCTGTTGGCACAGGCTTTACAGCAAAAATATGGTCATAAACTCGTGAATGTGTCGGAGGTGGGGGCGAATGTCAGCAGAACGATCGCTCGATTCCCCTGGTTTGTCACCCCAGAAAAACCAGATATTGTGATTATTGCCCTATCTCTGGGTAACGAAGGGTTAGCTTACTGTTCCCCTCACGAACGGCGGGCGGTACAACGGCGGTTTGAAAGTGGCTTGCAGCAACTTGTGAAAATGACGCGCGACATCGGAGCAATCCCGATTTTAGGCGGAGTCTATCCCAACGGTGATTATTCCCTGGAACATTACTCGCTGATTCGAGACACACACAAACGAATGCTCAGTTGGGGCGTGACTGTATTGGATTGGTTGGCAGCTGTAGATGATGGACAAGGACGATGGAAAGCGGGGACATCCTTCGATCCGGCTCACCCGAATACAGTCGGTCATAGCCTTATGTATCAGCAGATCGACCACCATTTATTCGATATCGACAAAGACGGATTAGCAAAAGAAAAACAACGCTTCCAGCAACCGAATGAATTTCCTATCTACTTTGATAATGGGGGCTTTCATATCTCTGTGTGTATGAAAGAGAAGCGTTTACGGATCGTTAATTCATCGCAAAACAGCTACACGATCGCTCCCTATTGGCAAGAACTACAAACTGCACTGCAAAGTAAGGCTGGATTGATATCAGGTATTTACATTGCAAAGAATACCCAGCCGGGGACGCTCCCTTTCTTGGCTGTAGAGGATGGCGCGATCGCAACTACAATAAACATCCCCCCAAATACCGATCTAGAATATAGCCCCGCCTTCAATCTCTTTTCGCCGAACAACGTTTTATTCGATGACGGGCATTTGGGGATTTTGCAAGCGGATGAACGCCACCTCTGGATAATCAACGAATCAGACAACGAGTACAACATTCAGCCGATGTGGACGGAGGTTTGTAACGCACTTAAAGCTATGCCATCGGGTGTTTATGAAGATCCGCTTTATCCCGATGTCCCTTTTCGCACGATGATGATTGGTAAGGATGGGCTAGAAAGTCGGGTGAAAGCACCGCCTAAGTCTGCGGTGTTTTTTCAATACAAATGTGAGTTATCGGATATCAGCCGTGTGGCGATTCTTCCCCTTGGCGATCGCTGTGCTGTCCGCATGATGTTATATAAGATGGAGTATGATGGCCCCGCCTTTCCCTTCGATCTCACACGCACGACTAATATTGCAGATGTTGCGGATGCGATCGAACACGGTTTTGATGATATGTGGAACCCTGCTTTTCTGCACTACAGTCCTGATGCAGGCAGAATTTACCATAGTAAGTGGTCGGGTTTATCCTTTGCCCATGAAGTTGAGGAGACAGACGACCCCACGAACGATATGTTTCCCGTCCATGAACGGATGCGCGTTCGTTACACAGCACGCTCTAAAAGGTTTTGGTATGCACTGCGGCATTGCGACAAAGTGCTTTTTGTTCGCACAGGAATTAGCGATCGCGGTGGTGTAATTGATCTGGTCAAGAAGCTAGAAAAACAATGCCAGGGGAAGCCATTTCATTTGTTGCTTCTTTCTCCCCAAAGCGGCGATCAGTTTTTAGACCTTCCCAATGTGCTGCATTACAATGTCGAGTTTAATCCCGATCGCATGTATGACGATTTGGGACACTGGATGTACTGCACAGAGGTGATGCGAGGAATTCTGGAATCCCTTGGTGTGTCCAGCAAAAACCTTTTTTGGTGTCCGCCCAAAATACCGAAGGGGTGAGAAACTGGGTAGAGGCGATGCCTACGGCTGGCTACGCCTACGCATTTGTCATTTCGGCGAACTCATTTGCTATTTTGGCGAACTCATTTGTTATTTTGGCGTTCGCATTTGTTATTTTGGCGTTCGCATTTGCTATTTTGGCGACTGGGTTTTTGAGTGGCTGTGAAATGATCTGCCGACTACTTACAGCTTGCTTTTGTCGCAAATCATCACAAATTGCTTGTAAATCATAGTTGAAAGCCTTTGCATGTTCTTCTCGAATTCTATAAATCTCTTCAAGAATTTCATCTTTCCACATATCTACTCTCCCATTATTTCGTAGGGTGTACAAAGGGTATAACGGTGAAGTTTAATTGCTGCTATTCCTCAATAGCCTAATGGATGGCGGAAATCACCAACCACTTTGTCAAGTTCTTGAGCGATCGCTAGCAATTCCATTTCGCGCCATCGCTTGCCAATAATTTGTATTCCAATCGGTAAGCCATTGTGAGTTTGCGCTATGGGAATCACCACCGCAGGATGACCACTCAAATTAAATGGCATTGTGTAAGCACCGTTTGCTACCGCATGAGGATAGGATTTGCCCTCAATATCAATGGCGCTCCAAGCCGGACAATGGGTAAATGCAGGGGTTGCTGTTACAGGAGTGAGCCATACATCCCACGCTTCTAAAGCTTCATCCATTTGGGAAATGAAGCGATCGCGCTCGGTGAGTGTCTCGAAATACCCTTTTAAGCTGGGATTCAAAATTTCTGGCAGAAAGCTGCTGAAATTCCCCAATTTTCGGAGTTTTTTGTCGCCTTGAGTTGCTGTGCGAAAGAGTAACTCTAAGCTGCGCAGCACATTATAGCGATCCTTGGGTTGGGCGTAGTTGTTGATATATGCTTCCATTCGCCCGCAGAGGTTCCATACTGTCGATAAATTAAAGTCTTTGGGAAGCCAGCGTTCAACATAAGTACCTGCTTGAGCGAGTTTTTGCACGACTGTTTGTATTGCGCCTCGAATTTCCGCAGCAACGGGAACCTCCACCCATTCATCAATCCAAGCAATTTTAAGATCCTGGAAAGACTTGCCTGATGGAGTATCAAGGGGAATCGGTGGCACATCTGGGCGACGCAAATCCGCACCAGCGATGAGTGAGAAACAAAGGCGAATATCTTCGAGCGATCGCGCAAAACAGCCAATAGTCAACATTTGTCGCAAGCATAGTGGCATTCCCGGTACTTCAGGGATACTTCCGGCGGTGGAAATACGGCGATCTGTTGGCTTTAAGCCATACACGCCGCAGAAAGTTGCAGGCTGGCGCACTGAACCTGCAATATCGTTGCCTATATCTAATGCTGAAAGTCCGGCTGCAACAGCAGCAGCACTACCTCCAGAACTGCCACCTGCTGTATAGTCAAGATTCCAGGGATTATTTACCCGTGGAAACAGAGAATTTGTACTTTGATAATCACCAGCCAGTTCTGCCATATTCGTTTTTCCCAAGATAACGGCTCCTGCTGCCCGCAGCCTTGCGACAACGGTGGCATCCTGTTGAGGAATGTAGTCTTTGAGAGGAATGTAACCTGCTGTGGTACGTAGTCCTACTGTTTCAAAAATATCTTTGATCGTGATTGGGACACCGTGTAGAGCGCCCCAGTGTTCTCCTCTAGCTAGAGCTTCATCTGCAAGTTTTGCTCTAGCACGAGCATTGTCTTCATCTAAGGTGCAAATTGCATTCAGCTTTGAGTTGTGTTTAGAAATCTGCGCCAAGTAAGCATCGAATACTTCGACAGCAGAGACTTGGCGATCGCGAATCATCTGAGCAAGTTGATGAGCGGGTAGAAAAACTAAGTCACTCATAGGTCGATTTCACCCCATTTGTCAGATTTTAAGGCTCGATCGAGTTAATTATATTTATTAAGGGGTTATAAGTTTTCAAATTCTGAGTATAAGTGGGTGTTAGCGATCGCTATCAGCAAAATAGCTCAACCACCGTCGGCTTAGTCACTTTCCCCATCGCGTTGCGCGGTAATTCTTCAACTATCAGAATTTGGGTTGGCACTTTATAAACCGCCAATCGCTCTTTTGCCCAACTCCTGAAAGCTTGTAATGTTAAAGGTTGTGAGCCTTGCAATACTAACGCAGCACACACCCGTTCGCCCCATTCTAAATCGGCAACCCCAACCACTGCACATTCCTGAATATCTGGATGGGTTCTTAGCACTTCTTCAATTTCTAAAGCTGAAACTTTATACCCTCCGGTTTTGATGATATCCACACTCATTCGTCCCAGAATTCGGTAGTTGTCATTCTCAATTACGGCAGTGTCTCCAGTACGGAACCAGCCATCTTGGAAGGCTTTGGCGGTTGCTTCAGGGTTTTGCCAATATTCTAGAAACACTCCAGGGCCTTTAACTTGGATCTCTCCTGGTGTTCCGGGTGGAACTAACTCTCCGTTCTCATCTACTAATCTCACTTCAACTTGAGGTAAAGGTTTCCCCACATATCCAGACAACCGCTCACCGTGTAAAGGGTTTGATAACGCCATACCGATTTCAGTCATACCATAGCGCTCAAGCAGAAAATGGCCGCTGATAGTCTGCCACTTTTCTAAAACTTGAACTGGCAACGCTGCCGAGCCAGAAATCATCAGGCGCATTTTAGCACAGCCTTCTGACATGATTTGTTGGCGTTCCTTAGAGGCTGTTTCCCAAGCAGTAATTAGCTTTACATAAATTGTTGGTACTGCCATAAATAGAGTTAAGTCACCGTCACAAATTCGCTTCCAAACGGTTTCGGCATCAAACTTGCTCAATATATGGCATTCTGCCCCAGCCCATAAAGCACAAGTCAGTACGTTAATAATTCCATGAATATGATGTAGTGGCAGGATATGTAAAATGCGATCGCTAGATGTCCATTCCCAAGCGGTATTTAAGCTAGTCACTTGCGCTTGAATATTTTGATGGGTTGTAACTACACCCTTGGGTTTACCAGTTGTACCACTGGTGTAGAGAATTAAGGCGCGTCTTGTGATATTTATTTCTGGGAGGCGACTAATATTATGTGGAAGCGTTTCTGAGGTGAGGATAAATCTCAAATTGTGTTCTTGGGCTAGCGATGCCTGCGGCGGTAAACTACGCAGTATATCCTCAAAATTAGGATGAGCAATAATAATCGATGCTCCAGAATTAGTAATTACATATTCTAATTCTGGGCGTGGATGGGAAACACACAGAGGTACAGCTATGCCACCAGCCCGCCAAATTCCCCATTGAGTGGCGACATACTCAAACCCAGGCGGAATGAGAAAGGCAACTCGCTGCTCTTGTAAATCTTCTGTATTTTGAAGAAGACTTGTTGCTATTTGACTGGAAGTGTGTAGCAAATCCCGATAGGTAAATGCTCTGTCCGTTGTCACAATTGCTATTTTTTCGTTATGTTCTTCAGCACTAATAATCAATGGTAAATTCACGTTTTTTTGCCGATTTAGGGTTGATTTAGTCTACTTACTGAAAATATATATAGAATAGTAATTCTATTTGATTTGCTTTCCACTGACAGTTTCAGATCCCCGACTTCTTGAAGAAGTCGGGGATCTTTTTATTAGTAACTTGATAGATACTACAACCAACGTTGTTTTTTAGCATAAACAATACTGCCAATCACAATTAATCCCATCATACAGATCACCACAGGATAAGCCCAAGGCTGTTCTAATTCCGGCATATATTTGAAGTTCATACCATAGAAACCAGACATAAAAGTGATTGGTAAAAATATTGTCGAGAGGATAGTTAGGCGATTAATTCGTTCGCCTGTTTTACTAGCAATATTATCGCGTTGAATTTCCATTAATTCTGACATCCAGGCTCTTATAGCTTGGTATTCTTGCCAGAGCTTATCAACGTGATGAACCAATTCTTGATTGAATAGTTCTTTTACTGGCTGGCTAATCCATTGGAAATCTTCATTATCCATAATAGCCATAAGTAACTTGATGCTTTGAAAATTACGGCGTCCAGAACGAGTAGATTGCCTCATTGTGGCAATTTTTTGGTACGTTGACTCATCACCAGAATTGTCTAAAACTTCATCTTCTAAATCATCAAGTTTTCTTGAAATATAGGTAAATACCGTTTCGTAATTATTTAAAATATCTTTAAATATGAGATAAAAAAGATAGTCAATTCCCAATTTTTGAATATCTAGAGTTCGCTTTTGGAGATTATTAGCTAAAATAGTTAAAATTTTTAGTTCAGCGATTTCAAAAGTTATGATAAAATTATTTCCAACTACAATATTGCCACGCACCACCTCAAACTCATTATTTTTTATTTGAGAACTTAGGATTTCATAACTGTCAAATAAACAATCTTCTATATCTTCATCAATTCCTACAGGGGAATGGTTGAAAATCATATTAACACGAGATGGATTGAGTCCAAAATGCTTGATAATTCTGGCTGTTCCAGTGCGATCGCGGAAGTGAATACAACGCAACCAAATATTGTGAGAACCATCAATTCTTTTCAGTACCGTATCGACATCTCTGTGGGTGAAGATTTCCAGGTTATCTGGATGAAAAGTAAGGAGAATTAGCATATAGCAATCCTAATTGAGTCGTAATAAAATACTGTGACTCATGGTAATTAATCAGGACTTTAGTCCTTGTTTTATAAGCACTTTAGTGCTTACTACAAACCATCAAAACTAGCTTGATAAAGTAATAGTCGTAAATTTGTAAAGTAAAACACATTTAAATAGCACAATCACTCTCTAAGAGTTTTGACTGTTGATAGTCAACACTATATTGAGTGGTAACTCAATTTTTTTCTATTTTCCCAGATTTAGGGCGCGTAGTTGGCGCTGGCGCTGAATTATTTTGCAGAATTGCAATTTCCCGCCGTGCATCTTGATAACTATCTTGTTCCCCTTGCTGTTGGAATAGTTTTGCAGCTTTTTGGAAATCTGCGATCGCACCCAGTTTATTTTTCTGCTGGGTGCGAATCACACCCCGGTTATAATAGGCTAAGGCATTGTTAGCATTAATTGCGATCGCTCGTGAATAATCCTGATTTGCAGCTTTTTTATTTCCCAGTTCGAGATAAGCGTTACCACGGTTGTTGTAAGCTGCTACATTATTAGTATCTAGTTTTAGCGCTGCGGTGTAATCTTCAATAGCGCCTTTATAATCTCCAAAAGAAAAGCGGTGAATACCTCTGTGAATATAAGCTGCAATAAATTTAGGATCGATCTGTAAAATAGTGTTGTAATCTTCAGTAGCTTCTACATTATTTCCTAGATCGCTGTAAATATCGCCACGATTCAGATAAGCTTCTATGTATTTGGGATTGATGTTGATTGCATCTGTGTAATCTTTAATCGCTTCAGATTTTTGTTTATTAATAGATTGAGTTAAACCCCTTTGATAATAAGCTTTAGCATCACTGGGATTAATTTTAATTACTTTATCAAAATCTTGGATTGCTTCAAGTCTTTGTTTGAGGCGACGGCGAAGAATACCTCGTTGCAAGTAGGCTTCAGTATACTGAGGTTTAAGAGCGATCGCTTTGCTAAAATCTTCAATTGCACCTTTATTATCCTTCGATTGAGCGCGAGCTAATCCTCGTCCATAGTAAGGGTATGCATCTTTAGAATTTAACTTAATTGCTTGAGTATAATCTGCGATCGCTTCTTTGTATTTGCCTAATGCCGAAAAAGCAAATCCTCGGTCAAAATAGGCATTAGCATCTTGAGGATTAAGTACAATAGCTTGGCTAGAATCTGCTTGTGCTTGCTCGTAGTCTCCTAATCGATAATAAGCATCGCCTCGCCGATTATAAGCCAAAGCGTTTTGCGGATCTAATTTAATAGCCTGATTGAAATCTTCAACTGCTCCTTCATAGTTTCCTGACTCATATTTATTTACTCCCTCTTGGTATAATGTCTTTTGAGCATTACTTACAAGTTTTGGCGATCTCAATTGCCACGCTGCAACACTAAGGGTAATACATCCAGCTATCCCTGCTAGAACTAGTAATAATTTTTTCTGATGCTGTTTTTGCTGATCGTCATCAACATTGATTAACTTTTTCAGGTCTTCTAAGACTTCCGTTGCATACTGGTAGCGCTTACGATAATCAAAACGCACCATTTTATTAATAATTTTTGCTAATTTTCTGTTAACTTTGAGATTTTTATCGCGCCAAACTATTTCACCCGTCAGCTTATTTTTCTGACTTCGCAAATTAGATATTTCCTTTGCAGGTAAAGCTTTCAGGGCTGCGATCGCAACTATACCTAAAGCATATATATCACTATTGTATTTGAGGTTGCCGTTAATTTGCTCTATAGGCATATACTCGGAATTGCCAACAGTATTATCGAGTGCTTCATTGAAAGTACCCAAATTAACCAAAACTAACTTTTTATCTGATTCCCGACGAATAATATTTGCTGGTGTAATATTCCGATGAATTATGCCATAGCTATGTACAACGACCAAAGTTTCTAATATCTCTGACAAAAGACTAATTACTTGGTCTTCTTTGAGAAGTTGTCCCTGGATAATTTCGTCAGTTAAAGGATTACCAGGTATGAATTCTTGGACTAGATAAAATTCTTCATTTTCTTCAAAAGAAGCAATGAGATTCTGAATTTTGTCGTGTTCTTGTCCGAGTTTTTCTAAAGTTGCTGCCTTGCTGGCAAACAAGCGGCGTAGGATTGTTAAAGCTTGAGGACTGCTATTAGGAAGAGATAACTGCTTTACTACAAATTCTTCACCATTAAGATTAACATCTTCAACTAGATAGGTTTTTTCTTTTTCCCCATCATTGAGAACTTTTAGTATTTGATAATGTCCATCTAGTAAATGACTATTCATCAATATAAAATTATAGTCTGATAAATTGCTCGATTATAGCTTAAGTGTTATTACTACTGATTTTAAAATATAAATATTTATTTATTAAGCAACTTCCAATGAGATCGCTACGTGGGTTGCTACCGCGTGTATATTGCAAAGTCCCTCTCCCAAGCTTGGGAGAGGGATTTAGGGTGAAAGCTCATTGATTAAGATTTTACGCTGGCACGACAAATTTCTCGCTACCAGCTAGTTCAAAGGCTGCATGAATGGCTTGCAAAGCTTTAACACCTTGCTCTTGTGCCACAACACAACTAATTTTGATTTCTGAGGTGGCAATCATTTGAATATTGATTTGGTGTTGGGCTAAAGCTTCAAACATTTTAGCGGCAATACCTGGTTGTCCTACCATACCTGCACCAACAATACTCACCTTAGCGATCGCACTATCTAAAACAACTTCACCCCATCCTAATTCTGCCGCTACTTGGGTAAGCATTTCTCTGGCATTTTCCCCGTCTATCCGCGAGACTGTAAAAGCAATATCTCGCCTGGGAACACCATCAATCACCCGGCAGCGCTGAGATTGGATAATCATATCAACACTAATATTATGTTTCGCTAATAATCCAAACAACTTCGCCGCCATCCCCGGACGATCTGGTAATTGGCGAATAGCAAGACGCGCTTGATTCAAGTCAAGGGCAACACCGCGAACGGGAGGAGAATTGGGCAGAGGGGCAGAGGGGGGGAGGGGCAGAGGAGAATCTATGCAGGTACTCTCCCCTGCTCCCTTGCTCCCCTGCTCCCCTGCTTCTATTTCAAAGGCAGTGCGGAGTGCATTGACGGCGCGATCGCATTGGTTGGCATTGACTACGCAACTTACTTTCACTTCGCTGGTGGAAATCATTTGAATATTCACGCCAGCTTCAGCTAATGTGGCGAACATCTTTGCCGCTACCCCAGGGCGGCCAATCATTCCCGCGCCTGCGATGCTGACTTTGGCAATGTTATGTTCTACCATTACCTCGGCTTCTTCCAACTTGGGATTAGATTGACTTCTCAGTGCTGGGGCGATCGCTGTTGCTACTGCTTCTGCTCGTCTTAATATTGGTGTGGTGACAGTAAAGGCAATGTCATTACTGTTACCTTCATGAACTGATTGAATAATCAAATCTACGTCTACTTTTTGCCGAGAGATTTCGCCAAATAATCTCGCTGCAACACCTGGTTTATCGGGTACGCGCAACAAAGCAACCTTTGCTTGGTCAGTGTCAAATTCTACATGATCTACTGGACGGGCAATTTCTAAATTGATTAGCGATCGCCCTTGGGGTTTGGCTGATGTCACCCAAGTACCTGGCTGATCCGTCCAACTAGACCTAACTACAAGGGGAACACCATAGTTACGGGCAATTTCCACAGCACGGGGATGTAACACTTTTGCGCCCAAGCTAGCTAATTCCAACATTTCATCGCAGGTGATGGCATCCATCAACTGGGCTTCGGCAACTAAGCGGGGGTCTGTAGTGAGAATACCTGGAACGTCTGTATAAATTTCGCAAAAATTCGCTCTTAATGCGGCTGCGATCGCCACTGCTGATGTGTCGGAACCACCACGCCCCAAAGTCGTAATTTCCATCTCTCCGGCGCTAGAGATACCTTGGAAGCCTGCTACTACAACTACTTTACCTTCATTTATGTGGCGAGTTAGGCGAGTAGTTTCAATATGCAAAATTCGAGCGCGGCTGTGTTCGGCTTCAGTAACAATTCCTACTTGAGCGCCAGTCATGGAAATTGCGGGTTGTCCGAGTTCCTGCAAAGCCATGCTGAGTAAGGCAATGGTTACTTGTTCGCCAGTAGAAAGCAGCATATCCATTTCCCGGCGATTAGGATTTGGAGAAATTTCAGTAGCTAGTTTGACGAGTCCATCGGTGGTTTTGCCCATTGCCGAAACCACTACGACAATAGAGTTTCCAGCTTTAACAGTTTTATAAACACGCTGTGCAACAGCTTGAATACGTTCGACTGAACCGACAGATGTACCACCGTATTTCTGAACTATGAGCGCCATAACTTTTTTTAATCAATTGTGCCTGCTTTCATCAACGCTTCCGTCTGGTTAGGAAGCATTCAAGGCTTATCAGTTATATAGTTTACTAAATATTGCGTCGAATGCCCTATAATAATTGATCATTCAAAAACTACATCTTCGTAGAGTGTTGCCATTGTTTCCTCAAAATCCACGCTATTGAGTCGAAATGATTGATGCTCTGATGTGTAAGATTGTAAAACCCATAACCCTTGTTCATTGCGTCGAAAACACTCAACTCTCTGACGTTTTGTATTAATTAAAACATACTCTTGCAGACTTTCCAGTGTTTGATAATCGGCGAATTTATCGCCTCGATCAAAAGCTTCGGTAGAATTAGATAAAACTTCGACAATTAAACAGGGAAATCTTTTATAACCTGGTGTTTCTCGATCTCGTCGATCGCAAGTAACCATCACATCGGGATAATAAAAGCGATTTAGTGATTCAATTCTGGTTTTCATGTCAGCGATGTAAACACGACAACCAGAGCCGCGTACATGATTACGGAGGAGAGCGAACAGGTTTCCCGCAATGGTAACGTGTGGATCTAGCGCTCCAGCCATTGCGTAGATGTAGCCGTCGATGTATTCATGCTTGATATCGCTCTGTTCCTCCAGTTGGAGGTATTCTTCAGCAGTCAGATAGTTTTGTTGGGGCGAGGCTATCATAGTTGAAACTTCAAGGTTTGAGTGATATTTATTGATGGCAAGTATACTTTATAATCCAATACGTTTCCGTTAAGGCAAGAGACGCGATAAATCGCCGTCTTTACAAAAGATTCATTCTTGTAAAGACGGCGATTTATCGCTTCTTTAAGAGCGATCGCTTGTAGATTTACACTTCTTTTCTAGAGCCTACGCCTTGACAACACCATCATTCAAGGCTTTGAGGCTAGATAATATAGCTATGAACTCCATTTGGGTAGACCTATGCAACTAGAAGATTATTTTGACTTTTTATCAGCCGATGATATTCGTCTGAAAGGACACCGTATCGGCATCGACAATGTACTTGATTATTACTTGGAAGGATATACGCCGGAAGAAATTGCTGCTAATCTACCTAGTTTGAGTTTGGAACAAATTCACGCTACTATTACTTACTATCTCCATAATCGCGCCGATATCGAAGCTTATCTGTCACGTCTGGCAACATGGCGGGAACAGCGTTACCAAGAATCGCTTACAAATCCTTCACCTTTGGTACAGCGCCTCAGAATCTTAAAAGCTCAAAGAAATGAACGTCAGGTAAGTGCTTAGTGAAAGTTCGTTTTTTGCTCGATGAAAATTTGTCACCCCGTCTGAAAATAGCTGTTCTTCGTCTTAACCCAGCAATAGATATTTTGCGCGTGGGTGAAAGTAATGCACCGATATTAGGAACTTTAGACCCTGACGTATTGCGTTATCTGCAATTATCTCAACGGCTGTTAGTGACAGATAACCGCGCTAGTATGCCGGCTCATTTAGAGACACATTGGGCAGAAGGTGGACATATTTGGGGCTTATTCTGGTTGCGTCCGAGAATACCAATAGGGCAATTAGCACAAGAACTATTGCTAGTTTGGGAGACTACTGAGGCAGAAGAATGGATCGATCAGTTGGAATGGATTCCTTTTTAAGCGATCGCTTGTCGATTTACACTTTAAAGTAGAGTCTCATTATCTTGATATTCTTTGATTTTGGCATATAAACTGGCAACCGTTTCTAGAGCAAATAGTTTTTCTTTAACTTGCAAATAGTGGCCTTCACTGAGTTTACAAGCCGCCCAAAATTTCATTACCTTCGACGGTTATAAGTGGCAGTTAAAAATTAGGTGATAAACCTGCTTGTTTACAAATCTCATTAGCAGTAATACGATCAATGGTACGATGTCGTTTTACTGGAAGAGTTTTCATATCATTAGTATATATAGAATGATTTCCTCCTTCCCTTAATAAATAAAAGCCATTTTGCTCTAAGTATTTAATTAGCTCTTTTCGTTTGACTGACACACTCAAACCTCTATCGGAATTTGTTCCAGCAAAGAACCGCCTGTCGGAATTTCTTTATTTTGTTGACGATAGGCAAGAATCATTTCTTTGGTTGCGTCTTGCAACATAGCCCTGCATTCTTCTATGGTTTCTCCTTCTGTGATGACTTCTTGCCATTCAATGAGTTGTCCCATATATCCGCTATTAGTTTTTGTATATTTTGCAGTGTATGTAATTAACATTGCTATGTTTGTGAAGATAATTATATGATTTATCGTAGCTGATTTTTTGTTGTGGGAGACATTGCTCTTCATCATTCACAACTGCATAATAGCTTTCGGCTCAATGATATACCAAAATAATGCGTGAATTACTCAAATAAGTAAGCAAACTGGGGTTTGAGTAAGTCAAAGCTTATTTTACTTGCGGAAAACACCAAAATGAGAAAGCAAAAGCTTATTTTGAGTAAGTCAAAGCTTATTTTACTTGCGGAAAACACCAAAATGAGAAAGCAAAAGCTTATTTTGAGTAAGTCAAAGCTTATTTTGCTTGCGGAAAACACCAAAATGAGAAAGTAAAAGCTTATTTTGAGTAAGTCAAAGCTGCTTTTGAGAAAGTAAAAGCTCATTTTGAGTAAGTCGAATGGCATTTTTACTGAGTTCAATATGAATTTTAGTCCAGGCGATACCTTTCCTACGGAACGCTACGCGAACGGTGAGCTTCTCTTCGAGACGCTGCGCGAACGCTAACGCACTTTTCAGTTTTCTCACGGTACGCTTTGCACAAAACTAGCTTATTCTGGATTTGGGGGGAGGCGATCGCTTATGGGTTTACAATCAATTTTTTAACGTAAAATTAAACTGGTAGGACAACGCGAGATTTCATGGCGATAAGATTTATTCTGAGCGACTATGTTGACCGAGCGATCGCCCAGGCAATTTATGACAAGTTAGAAGATGGTACATTTACAGGTAGAATTCCTGTTTGCAAAGGAGTGATAGCCTTTGCATTGACTTTACGCGAGTGTGAAGATGAATTACGCTCAACACTGGAAGACTGGATTTTACTTGGGTTAAAGCTGGCACATTCTCTACCAGTAATTGATAATATTGACCTCAACAAGGAGCCGAGCCTTGAGCCGATGGATACCGTGTAAGCGTCGGGATTTTGTCAAGAAATTACGACGGATTGGGTTTGAGGGGACTTATTCTGGAACAAGACATCAGTTTATGGTTTATGGGCAACATCGTCTAACTATTCACCTCTAATGATGAGTATTCTGTACCGCAATTGCGGATGATGATTGGGGAAGTTGAGGTGATTTTAGAGCGGGAAATGACGCTAGATGAATGGAATAGCCTTTAAGATTTACCAAGAAGCGATCGCTCTTAGTCTATATTAATAAGATTTAGGAGAGTGATGTCTACGACGGGCTATTCGGCGTCGCCTTTACAACACCATCATTCCACCTCAGAACACGAAAATCTGAGTTTGAGCGATACCTTCGGTAAGCTCCGCTAACGCACTTTTCAGTTTTATCACGGTAGCTTTGCACAAAACTAGCTTATTCTGGATTTGAGGAGAGGCGATCGCGAAGATATACTAAATTTCCACGAATAGTAACAGTATTTGGATGATCCACACCTAATCGCCGCTCACAAATATCCAAAGCTTGGATGTAAAGGGGTTCGGCTTCGCTGTATCTGCCTTGGGAATCGTAGAGTAACGCTAGATTGTTGAGGCTAGTGGCGACAGATGGATGTTCTTCTCCGAGCAGCTTGCGGCAGAGTGCCAAAGCTTGAATGTAAAGGGGTTCGGCTTCGCTGTATCTGCCTTGGGAATCGTAGAGTGACGCTAGGTTGTTGAAGCTAGTGGCGACAGATGGATGTTCTTCACTCAGCAGCTTGCGCCAGAGTGCCAAAGCTTGGATGTAAAGGGGTTCGGCTTCGCTGTATCTGCCTTGGGAGCGGTAGAGTAACGCTAGGTTGTTGAGACTAAGTGCGACATCTGGATGTTCTTCACCCAGCAGCTTGCGGCAGAGTGCCAAAGTTTGGATGTAAAGGGGTTCGGCTTCGCTGTATCTGCCTTGAGAGTAGTAGAGTAACGCTAGGTTGTTGAAGACTGGTGCGACATCTGGATGTTCTTCACCCAGCAGCTTACGGTAGAGTGCCAAAGCTTGGATGTAAAGAGGTTCGGCTTCGCTGTATCTGCCTTGAGAGTAGTAGAGTAACGCTAGATTGTTGAGGCTAGTGGCGACAGATGGATGTTCTTCTCCGAGCAGCTTGCGGCAGAGTGCCAAAGCTTGGATGTAAAGGGGTTCGGCTTCGCTGTATCTGCCTTGGAAGTCGTAGAGTAACGCTAGGTTGTTGAGACTAAGTGCGACATCTGGATGTTCTTCACCCAAGCGCTTTTTAGTGACTTCTAAACACTGCTCATACCAAAGTAAAGCTTGGTTATATAAACCTTGACCATTGTAAAATCGAGCGTTGCCGACAAAAGACCAAGGTAAATCATCATCGCTGACGTATTGAATAAGATTCTTCGCTACCTCAGCTAAATGAGGTATAGTAGGGGTGACATAGGTAATTTGCTCAAGTGTGGGAGTTTCAGGAATATTTTTAGCAACTGCTACCATTACTCCACAAAGCGATCGCTTTAATTCCTCTCCCTTATCTAAACCTCTACACTTATATTGAAAAAACTCCCGTAGCAGTGGATGCAGTTGATATATTCCCTCACCTTTGCGCTGAACTAAATGCAGATTCAGCAAGGTATCATCTCTAATTTCCTCTAAATCTTCGACATCTTCCTCTGGTAAACACTGTTCCACCAACTTCCAAGGTATGGGTGCGGCTGCAAATAAACTCAATAAACAACCCAATTGTTTATCGTCGTTCTCTAATTCCTGCCAACTCAATTCAAAGGCAGCTAACACACCTCGTTGTGCTGTCATATCAGCTTCCGACTTAGATTTAGACAGAGAACGCTCATCTAATCGCTTGTTCTCCAACCGCCGCAACATTTCTGCTAAAGATAAATCCTGTTTCCGCGCCAGATAGCGCCCTACTAATTCCACACCCAAAGGTAAATATCCCAGCCATTCACACAACTGATTTGCTAAAGCTAATTCTTTTTCAATTCGCCCCGGTGTTTCTTTGAGTAAAGACTTTAATAACTCCAGCGCTTCCTCTGGTTGCAGCACATCCAAAGATAACTTTGCGATGCGTCCCAAGTTCTGGCGCGTAGTCATCAACACTTTAAACCGAGAAGGTAGCGACTGTAAGTAAGGCTTAACTTCGTCATAGTCGCTGACATCATCCAGCACTAGCAACACATCACCCCCACGCCAACGCCGCCAACAGTATTGCACTTGGGCGAGTATGTCAAAATCTTCTGGCGGCTTTAAGTCAAGCTGCGTTCTGGCAAACTGCACAACTTGAATGCCCACATCCCCACTTTTTGGTAGCAACCAGCAAAGCCCACCGTTGTATGTTTCGCGGTACTTGATGGCATATTGTAAGGCGAGTTCTGTTTTACCAACTCCACCCATCCCTGCAATAGCAGCAATGGCAACTTGTTTATTATCCTGCAAAAGTTTGTGGAGTTGTTGCAATTCTTCCTCACGCCCGACAAACTCCACCACCCCACTCAGGGGCAAATTTTGCGGTATTTCAGTAGAAAGTATCAATTCCCCTTCGGGCGACTTTAGTCAGAAGTTTAAGGTGTTACCAGAAATGGTATTAGTTCCACCTTTAATATTTATCCCCTGCCAATTTTCAATAATAGTGTTCGTCAGTTGAGGTTGTGCTTCATTGGCTACAGCTTCCACAGCTTGAGCAATTTCAGGATCTTTCTTCGCCGCTTCCTCTACTTGCTGTCCAACAAGATAAGCCTGATTGTAATCTAAAGGTTGTGTTTGAGCCAGTTCGATAAGCTTCGCCGTGCTAGGTTCCTTAAGTTTGAGCAAAACTAACAACTTTTCGCCCTCGTTCCAAGCCTTTTCGCCGATGATTTCCCCAGTTTTTTCAAAGGCTTTGATAATTACCAAGGTTGCGATCGCAGCTGCTGTCAGTGATACTGGCTCCATAAGTTTCCCAAAATATACGAGATTTCACTTATGGCTTTTAGTCTAACAGCCTCTTACCAGTTGTACAAAATTCATTCTTAATTCTGACTCCTGACTCCTGAATTCTGTTTTGATAAAACAAATTAAGGGACGACTCCAACAGGTGAAATCGTCCCTTTAAACTTATAAAAGTGAAATATTCTCTATCTGCTTACCCTGGAAGGTTCAACCCACTCATCCCAAGAGCTATCATAGCCATCATAAGTAATTTTATAAAGATCGTTGCTAACTTCTAAAACCTGCCCTGGATACCATTTTCCTTTCCACAAAATTCTCACTGCATCTCCAGCTTGAAATGATGCCCGAAAGCGTGTAGTGCCAACCCACTCATTCCAGGAACTATCATAACCATCGTAGGTAATATAGCACTTCTCATCATTAACCTTAAGTACCGTTGCTGAATACCATGTTTCCTTCCAAAGAACCTCAGCCTTTTGTCCCGCAGAACAGGGTGAAGCAGCAAAAGCACTGGGAATTAATGTTCCTACCCAAGTTGCCATGAATATAGCGCCAAACAATACTTTGTTTTTCATGATTATTTCTATCCTCAAACAGTAAAACCAAATTTTGATAATGATTTATGGAAATCTACTTCAAAATTTGCAACTAACTGTTACTATTTTCGTGGGATTTATTTAGCGATCGCCTCAGCAAAAATTAGGAATTTCTGCCGCCGAATGTGAAGATAGCACCGCAGGATTCCGCATTTAAAAATAACAGTAGTTACTGATTTTACAAATTTGACATCAAAAGCCCTCACCCTAAATCCCTCTCCCAAGTTTGGGAGAGGGACTTTGAAATTTACTCCCCTTCTCCCACAGTTGTGAGAAGGAGTTTGGGGATGAGGGCTTTTGATTCATACAAGAGGTTTATTTTTTAATTCCCCTTTCTAAATCTAATTTCATAAAGTCCTAGTAAACCTGCTGCTACTAGCAAAGGTAAGAAATAATAGACTCCCCGATAAGCTAACATTGATCCCAAAACTGCCGCCGCCGAAACTTTTGAGGAGAGAATCAGCAAAATTATAGTTTCAAATACTCCCAAACCACCAGGGACATTACTAACCACACCCGCAAACATCGCTAGTAAATAAATTCCCAAAAAGTCTAAATATGACAAAGATATATTGCTAGAAAGTAAAGCATAAAGAACTGCTGCCGCCAGAATCCAGTCAAAACTAGAAATTGCTATTTGAGCCAGAGATATTGTAAAAGAAGGAAATCGAAATTCATGTCCACGAATTATTAATGGTTGTTTAATAAAAATACTTCCTAGTAAATAAACCGCAACTAATAGCAGAAAAATTACGCCGATGGGACGCACAGTAGCAAAAGGTAAATGTAATTGAGTGGGAATCTTCAGGGGGTTGATGAGGAACAATAAACCTGCAACGGCAAACATTCCCAACCAAAAAGTAAAATTGGCGAAAGCAATGACTTGAGCGATCGCAACTGCTGACACACCCCAACTTGAGTAAAATCGATAACGGATAGCACTGCCAGTCAGCAAGGCAAAACCGATGGTATTACTAAATGCAGAGCTAATAAAGCTAGTGAAAGCTATCTTATTCCAACTTAAAGAACGATTAATGTAGTTAAAACCTAAGATATCGTACCCAATCATCACTAGATAGCCGAAAGCTGTCAGCCAAATTGCCCAGCTTAAGCGACTTTTGGGAATAGCAGCTAGAGAGTTGAGGATATCACGATAATTATACTGACGTAACTCGTTTGCGATCGCCAACAGGGAAAGCACCAGCAACAACAAGCCAAACAAAGAACTGAAATTGAGTTGCAGCTTTTTAAGCATCATGAAGAAACTTATCCTAACTCTTGACTTTTAATTTACAACTAGTCGTAAAGTTTCCATCTTGTTGACACAGCGTTGACATACAGTTTGCATAAGCTTTTGAAGGCAAGCAACAACTAACTACGCCATGCTCAATGCCTTTCAAAAATGAACTACAAACAATCTAGAATTCTCTTGCTATTTTCAGTATTAACCCTAGTTGGCTGTAATTTTTCCCAAGGTGTCGTCGCAAAACCACCGCAACAGCAGGATTTACAAACAACGCCTTCCGTGCTGACAACCCAGCGCAATACTAGCAACTCAGCGACTCTCCTAACCTACAAAATTGAAACCTACGATAGTCAAGCAATGGGTGCAAATCGCACTTATGGCGTTTCTTTACCTCCTGGCTATGAGCAAAACCCCAAACAAAGGTATCCTGTAATCTTTCTCCTCCACGGTGGACATGGTAATCCCAGTGATTGGTTTATTCAGAATAAGGGACAAGCTCTCAAGACAGTAGAACAACTTTATGCTACAGGTAAGTTGCCACCCAGCATCATCATTACACCAGATGGCAACGACAAACGCGGCTCTAGTCCGTACCGAGATCCCGAATATATCGATGGCCCTAACGGTAAAGTCTCAACAGCTGTAGGCGATGAGTTAGTAAAAGTTATCCAAAGCCGTTATCGTACAATCAATAATCCAGATTTTTGGGCGATAGGTGGTTTATCTTCTGGTGGTTGGGGAGCAATCAATGTGGGATTACACAACCTAGATCGTTTCTCGATTTTATTTAGTCATAGTGGTTATTTTAATGATAAAAGTGGCCCAGCAAATAGCCCAATATTTTATATTAAAACCATTCCTATACAAGCCCAAAAAAGGTTAAAAATTTATCTAGATTCGGGTACATCAGATACTGATGAAATCAGGGAAGCAGAGCGATTTAGTAAAGTGTTAAATCAACTGAAAATTTATAATTCATTTCATGAATTTCCTGGCAGTCACACTTGGCAATACTGGCGGAAACATTTAGCAAACTCATTGATATTTGTCGGCGAACAATTTCGAGCTTCTGAAACAGCAAATATGGCTGATAAAAATTTAAGTATTAATCATAAAAAAATGCTCAAAAGAATTTAAAATCCATAGTACAATGTCTAAACTAGTAATAAAAAGTTTGTAGTAAGCACTTTAGTGCTTAGAGGATGTCTAAGAAGTATCAAATATTTCTTGATCCCCCCTAACCCCCTTAGAAAAGGGGGGAATAAGAGTCTTAAAGTCCCCCTTTTTAAGGGGGATCTCCAAGGGTTAGATGTATACAAAAAAACTTTTCAGACATCCTCTTAGAAAATCAAGGACTAAAGTCCTTACTACGAACTTAATTACCCATGAATTTAAACTTGATAGACTATTAGTAGAAATCATACTATTTTGCCGAGCAGTTGATACTTAAAATCCAAGGTGAAAAACTATACTGCCATTTTTCAAAAGATTCATTATAGTAAGTTTTAATGGAGGTGATTTTTTATTTAAAAGAATATAAAGAATATGAAGATTTATAAATTGTTAATTAGCTTAGTAGGAGCGATCGCACTCTTCACTGGCGCAGGTTATTATTATGTATTCATCTTAGGTGCGCCACAACTAGACCCACCTAAAAAAGCGGCAAATACCGGGCTAAAGTTTCAATTAGCAACCTTCAACTCCCAAGCGATGGGTGCAGTTCGTAACTACGGTGTGATTTTGCCTCCTAGTTATAATAACAATCCACAAAAGCGCTACCCTGTGATATTCTTACTACACGGTGGTCATGATGATGCTCGTGCTTATGCTAATAAATACGCACTCTTAGACGTATTGCATGAACTTTATCAAAATGGAAAATTACCGCCATCGATTGTGATTACACCTGATGGTAATGATAATCGCGGTTCTAGTCCTTTATACGACCCCGATTACTTTGATGGGCCGAATGGCAAAGTGGGAACTTTAATTGGTTCAGAATTAGTACAAGTTGTCAAGTCGCGCTACCGCACTTTGAAAGAACCCCAATTTTGGGCGCTAGGAGGTCTATCTTCTGGAGGATGGGGTGCATTTAATATCGGATTACGCTATCTCAATAACTTTCAGATTTTGTTTAGCCACAGTGGTTACTTTACTGATGACAGCGGTTCACAAAATAGTCCTCAACAAATTGTGCAACAGCTAACCGTTCAAGATAGGAAGCGATTGCGCGTTTACCTAGATGCGGGTGTAAACGATACTAATTTGCTAGCTTCTACCAAAGCCTTCAACGAAACCTTAAATAAATTAGGCATTGCTCACGTGTTTTATGCATTTCCTGGAGGTCATGGTTTGTCTGGTGCTAATGTAGGCTGGAACTACTTCCACAAACATCTTAAAGATTCACTCTCGTATGTAGGGGAACAGTTTAAAAAGTTAGAAATTAGGAGTTAAGAGTTAAAAATTGAAAACTCCTAACTCCTAACTTTTTACTCCTAACTACTAACGAAAAATGACAAATAATTTAAAAACTAAGATTGGACTTTGGAGTGCAGTTTTCCTAACAGGTTTAGTCGGAGTAGTAAATTTATTATCAGCAGTGACACCTAACCTGTATGGGCGGACTCACTGGTTAAAGGAATTTTTACCATTTGAAATTCGCGCCAGCGGTCATATATTCGCAGCATTGACTGGGTTTGTTTTATTAACACTTGCTACTAATTTATTACGCCGGAAAAGAATAGCCTGGTTACTAACCATTGCTTTACTAGTAATTTCCATTTGCAGCCACTTGCTGAAGGGACTGGACTATGAAGAAAGTCTACTCTCTGGAGTTTTGCTAGTGCAATTAATTTGGATGCGCCATTTTTTCACGGCGCAATCAGACCGTCCTTCCATTGCACGGGGAGTCAGAGTGCTGATAGGCGCTTTATTATTTACTCTGGCATACGGAACTATTGGATTTTACTTATTAGATGGTAAGTTTTCAGAGAATTTTAATTGGCGTGAAGCGATAGTTCAGACTTTGGCGATGTTCTTCACCGAGGATAATTGGGGACTGCAACCAAAGAGTCGATTTGGAGAATTTTTTGCTAATTCTATCTATATTATCGCCGCAGGTACTATTACTTATGCAATAGTTATGTTGTTGCAACCTGTATTTTGGCGCAATCTAGCAACTACAAACGAGCAACGAAGAGTTAAAGAAATTGTCGAACAATATGGATGTTCTTCTTTAGCAGCACTTACACTCTTAAATGATAAAAGTTATTATTTCAGTCCTTCGGGTAATAGTGTAATTGCTTATGTTCCCAAAGGACGGGGCGCGATCGCCTTGGGAGATCCTATCGGCCCCATTGAAGACCGCAAAGAGACAATTATTGCTTTCCAACAGTTTTGTCAGCGTAATGACTGGTATCCTGGCTTTTACCAAACTATGCCCGATGATGTTGAGCTTTACAAATCATTGGGGTTTAAGGTACTCAAGATTGGAGAGGAAGCGATCGTTGACTTAAAAAGTTTTACGTTACAAGGTAAAGCTGGTAAAAACTTTAGACCATCAATTAGTCGTTTAACTAAACTAGGATACCAAATCGACTTTTACCAACCACCCATTGCCAATGATTTATTGCATCGGCTCAAACCTGTGAGTGATGAATGGTTGAAAATGGTACAAGGTTCGGAAAAACAATTTTCTTTGGGTTGGTTTGACGAAGCTTACCTGCGAGAGTGCGAAATTGCTGTGGTGCATAATCCTGAAGGTCAGATTAGCGCCTTTGCCAACATTATCCGGGAGTACCAACTTAACGAAGCGACTATTGACATGATGCGACATCGCTCGTCTCTTGAAAATGGCACAATGGACTTTCTATTTATTTCCCTGCTCCAGCATTTTAAAGAGGGTGGCTACGACAGCTTTAATTTCGGTCTTTCGGCGCTTGCTGGAGTTGGAGATAACCCGGAATCACGCCGCTTGGAGAAAGTATTGCACTATCTTTACGAGCATTTGAATCGCTTCTACAACTTCAAAGGATTGCACGCCTACAAAGACAAGTTCCGCCCGCGTTGGGAACCGCGTTATTTGGTTTACCCCAGTTTAACTGCCTTACCAGATGTAGTTGTAGCATTGATTCGCGCAGATTCAGGCGATCGCCTCTTCGATTATTTCAAACCCGGAGCCTAAATCTAGACTCAAAACAAAGTCACTCAAGAGTGCAAAGCTTAGAAAGCATATATTCTGACATTATTCAGCAACACCATAACACCTCATTGCACAACGATATCTACCAGGGGCTACGCCTACACAACTAGCCCTTTTTATGATACAATTGTACTATAAATGTACAAGACTGTTCTTCGCGTTGCCTAAATTCCTAGCGAATAGACTCAAACAAACTTTGCGCTCCTCTGCGCTATACTCTGCGCCCCTCTGCGTTTAAACTTAAACCCTCAATCGTCCACGAACTTACCATTAAATTTCGCACGGTAAGAACAGTTTATTTTGGAATATTAATAGACTTCAATAACCGTTGCTATAAAAGATTATTGACCTTTATTCGCAAGGTGACAATATGAGCGACAATAAAATTTCTCTAGTAGAACTAATCCAAATTTTTGCAGAATATCGCAACAATATTATCATCAACATCAAACACCTACAAGAACATTATCAAAGAACAGGTGTTAAGCGTATTAGAGGTGTTAGAAACGAAAATGGAGAACTGTTACAACCTTGGTTAACAACAGAATATATAGATAATGCTGAGTATGTTGACATGGGCGAGTTTCAGTTTAGCCGCAACACTGCTACTATCAATATGCTTGTCAAACGTAGAGTTAAACTTGCCAAATTTGAAGACCAAACTCCTACTATTGAAGTAGCAGGCTTGTTAGTAAATGACCTCAACACTTTTAATAATTACACGATTGTAAGTGACGGCAAAATCAACATAAAGTCATTACAAGTCAAAATTAGCAGTAAAAAAGTCTTTGATTTACTCAAACAAAAAGGCATACTGGACGTAGAAGAATTTGACTTTCGGGCAGAATATACGATTCAGTTAGATAACTTGCCACTTGTAGCTGCTAATAGTCGTTACAGCAGTATTGATGGACTATTCAATGAACTAGCAGAAATCAAAGTACTGACTAGTATTATTTGCGCTCACTTGAAACAGGAATCAGATGTATTTATAGAGGCGCAGTTAGATGAGTTTAAAAAGCACTATCTGTCTAAGAATACTTACATCAACTTTCCTACAACCAATGAATATACTGACATCAGCGAAGCTTTAGCTAATGGTACTCTTGACTCAAAATTGAGTTATAAAATCGATATCGGCAGTCAAGATATTCTGAACTTGAGTAAATTACCTTCTGCTAACAAATTTCTCAATAGAATGTATCGTCTTTATGACAAAGAAACTGGAGAAATTATCATTAAGCCGAGTTTCGAGACGGCATTTAATCAGAATCTCGCTGTTAGACACAGATTACTTTCATCACGCACCAAGATTACAAAAGTTGACGAATTGATGAAACCAATTTTTGATGATTTTCTTGGGCTTGAGCAAAATGGTATTGTTGGAGGTATTCTTCAAAAAGTTGGTGCTGATAGTTTAGCGCAGTTATTGCAGGATAAACAAACTGGTAAGCAGATAAACAAAGAAGAAATGGTTGCAGCTTTAACAGTGGCAAATAAAAAGTTAGAACAATATGCAGAAAATATCTATCAAGATAAAATATCTCCCTTAGTATTTTACATTGGTTCTACTGGACTATTGCCAGAGCAAATGAAAGCTAAAGCCATGACTGCTGACGAAGCTGCTGTTAAATATCCAAATTTGCAATTTTCTAAGCATGAGCAAGAAGGTAATTTTTTTGCAGTTGGTGATAGTATTATCAGCATTTATGCCAAAACTGAATATTATAGCAAAAAGGTGGCTATCCTAAATCACTTGTGATCCAAAAAATCCCCGACTTCTTTGAGAAGTCGGGGATCTATGGCTTACAATTATCACAAATAAAATAGGATTACTATATAAATAATCTATTTTTGCTGAAAAAGCTGCTGATTATTCCCCAAGTGCTGACTGTATAACTAAATCAGCAATGCTACCAAGTCCCATCCCAAATTCTGGAATTATGAATACAAGCATCATTGCAAAGAGTCCGAATTGGGTATATTGCAATGGCTTTAGCTTAGGAAAAATTTCACTGAAAACATGAAACCCATCAAGTGGTGGAATTGGCAAGAGATTAAACAGAAATAATGTCAAATTAATCCGAGCTGCTAAATAAAAAAAATCTTCACTTAAAAATTCTGAAAGACTGAGATTAGAAAGAAATTTCAGCACCATAATAAATAAAATACCTAAAGCCAGATTTGATAATGGCCCAGCTGCTGATACCAAAATATTGCCTAGCTTACCAGAGCGAAACTTAGATGGGTTGACGGGCATTTGTCCCCAAGCTATACCCATAAGACAGAGAAAGATGATTGATTCTTTGCCCATGTGAACTACAGGATTCAGCGTCAGATGACCAGTCTGTTGTGGAGTGTTATCTCCCTGACTCATCGCAGCCCAGCCGTGAGCAAGTTCATGCAAAGTTATGGAAAAGATGACAATGGTAACGATTCTAAAAAAATGAATCGGCTCTGTGATGAGTGTTTCGATAAACATATACTCTGGTTCGTGGTATGTTTGAAGCTGAAATCCGCGCTTTTGGAAGATATGCATGAAAAAGTTACCTAATTTCAAAACTACAAGCTTTGAGAATCAAGGTTGATCGTAAATAAATCAGGTAAGTTACTTTTGCACGGCTTCCAAGACTAGTGAAAAAATCTCTGGAGACACTGGTTGTTGAAAATGAAGCGAATCAGTTGCTTGAAATCAGCGTAGACGTAACCTCTAGTAAGCTGTTACGTATACAACTTGCACTATCAGGGCGGGCAAGATGCCCACCCCACAATCATATTGAAAAAAATATTAGTGCAAATTAAAAGCACAACAGCTTAAACATCGCAAAGCAAGGCATCTGGTTAAAATCAGTTTTTTCTCGCCACGATGATACAAGTTCTCATCTATACCGACTGCAATATATCAGAAAGCTGGCTAAAACAGAATTTGTATCATAAATTACTATATTTTGCTAATTAATCTATCAGTGTAATAAACCCTTCTATAAATGTTATTAAAATAACTAAGTAAAAGTCCATAGTAATTATTCGTATATTTTGTAAATAAAACTTTATCGGTTTTATGCTCAAAAATTGTTTTTATGAATCTAAATAGTCTTTTTTAGCATTTAATAATGTTGCTCTATAAGTAGAAGTATGTAGTTTTTATGAAATTTTTAGTATAAAAAGCTATGTATTCTTAATGACTTATGAGATATTTCAGCTTTATTAACCAATCTTTGTTTATAACTGACCAAAGAGTAATTCTCGGTCAGTTATTGCTTAGTGATATTTCATACTCTTGCAATAAATATTATTTACTAAATAATTTAAAAATTAATACAGTCATTAGGCAGGATATTAACGGCTTATTGGTATTATTTTGATGCACTAACGCAATGATGATGAACAACAATGGATGAAGATCAGCGTCGGTCTTATTGGCGTGCTAATACTGCTTTAATTCGCAATCTTTTAATTGTCTGGGCATTGGTTTCCCTAGTTTTCAGTATTTTGTTGGTTCAACCTTTGAATGCAATACGGTTTTTTGGCGTACCCTTTGGCTTTTGGATGGCGCAACAAGGATCAATCCTGATATTTGTGGCTTTGATTTTCATTTATGCCTTTCAAATGGACAAGCTAGACGGCAAATACAATATCAAGAAGTGAGGAAAAAGCGTGTCAGTTGAAATTTGGACTATTGTATTAGTTGGACTTTCCTTTGTCGTCTACATTTATATTGGTTGGCAATCACGAGTTGAAAATAGCAAAGACTTCTTTATAGCAGGTCAAGGAATACCCTCAATTGCTAATGGTGCAGCCACCGCCGCCGACTGGATGTCCGCAGCCTCATTTATTTCAATGGCGGGGCTAATTTCTTTTTTGGGTTACGACGGTTCTATTTATTTAATGGGGTGGACGGGAGGCTATGTACTACTGGCATTATTGCTGGCTCCCTACTTGCGGAAATTTGGTAAGTATACAGTGCCAGATTTCGTAGGCGATCGCTACTATTCTAATATCGCCCGTCTGGTGGCAGTAGTTGCAGCCATTTTCGTCTCTCTCACCTATGTTGCTGGACAAATGCGGGGCGTGGGGATTGTTTTTAGTCGCTTCCTTCAAGTAGATATCAATACAGGTGTGATCATCGGTATGGTGATCGTGGGCTTTTTCTCTGTGTTGGGAGGCATGAAAGGTATTACTTGGACGCAAGTAGCACAGTACAGTGTGTTGATTTTTGCTTACCTGATTCCAGCGATCGCGATCGCCTGGTTTCTCACTGGTAATCCTGTTCCTCAGCTAGCATTTACCTTCAGTGATATTGCTGACAAACTTAATAAAATCCAGGTTGACCTGGGGTTTAAGCCGTATACTGAGCCATTTGTGAACAAGTCGATGCTAGATGTGCTGTTCACTACCATTGCCCTGATGGTAGGCACTGCTGGCTTACCCCATATTATTGTCCGGTTTTACACAGTAAAGAGTGTGCGTGCAGCTCGCTTTTCTGCTGGTTGGGCACTGCTATTTATCGCTATTCTTTATACAACTGCTCCAGCCCTCTCCATGTTTGCCCGCTACAACCTGATAGATTCCCTCCACAATCATACGGTTGCAGAAGTGCAGCAGTTAGACTGGGCGGCCAAGTGGGAAAAAACTAAACTGTTGGCTTTTGATGACATAAATAAGGATGGGCGTCTCCAGTTAACCCCGAATAAAGACACCAATGAAATCAAGATTGACCGAGATATCATTGTGCTTTCCACCCCAGAGGTAGCTAACCTGCCTCCGTGGGTGATTGGTTTGGTAGCGGCAGGCGGTTTGGCAGCTGCTTTGTCTACAGCATCAGGCTTATTGCTGGTAATTTCCAGTTCCATCGCCCACGATATTTACTACCGCATCATAGATTCATCAGCCTCAGAACAAAAACGGGTATTTGTCGGGCGGATCATGGTAGGTTTTTCCCTCGTCCTCGCCGGATATTTTGGGGTGAATCCACCGGGATTTGTGAGTGAAGTGGTAGCTTTTGCTTTTGGTTTAGCCGCCGCTAGTTTCTTCCCGGTGATTTTCCTGGGGATTTTCGACAAGCGCACCAATTCAGAAGGTGCGATCGCCGGTATGTTGACGGGTTTAATTTTTACGATTATCTACATTGTCGGCGTCAAGTTTGGCGGTATGCAACCCTGGTTTTTTGGAGTTTCTCCAGAAGGAATTGGTACTTTGGGGATGCTAATCAACTTCGCTGTCACCCTAGTAGTTTCGCGCTTAACACCACCTCCTCCAGCAGAAATTCAAGCGTTGGTAGAAAATCTCCGCAGCCCATTGATTGAAGAATAGGATATTGGGAATTGGGCATTGGGCATTGGGCATTGGGCATTGGGCATTACATTGGTTATTAATTATTCTCCCCTGCTCCCCTGCTCCCCTGCCCCTCTGCTCCCACTACTGCCCAAGTTCTTTGATGTTATTCATCACTTGTTGGTATAAGTCGTTGTTACCTTGACTTTGAAAAATGTTTGCTGCTTGTTGTAAGTCTTTGAGTGCCCCCTGTTTGTCTCCATTGGTGGCGCGGGCATTTCCTCGGTTATTGTAGGCAGGGGCAAAGTTACGATTGAGGCGAATGGCTTGATTGTAATCTGCGATCGCACCCTTGGGATCTCCATTGGCAGCACGGGCATTTCCTCGATTATTATAAGCGATCGCATATTTGGGGTTAAGGAGAATCGCTTGATCGAGATCGTCTATAGCCCCTTTTTTGTCTCCATTGGTGGCGCGGGCATTTCCCCGGTTATTGTAAGCTTCGGCATAGTTGGGATTGAGGCGAATCGCTTCACTGTAATCTTTAACTGCTTCTCTGTTGTTTCCCAGTGAGGCGCGGGCATTTCCTAAGTTATTGTGGGCTTCGGCGTCGTTAGGGTTGATGCGGAGGGCTTGATTGTAATCTGCGATCGCTTTTTCCTTGTCTCCCAAATCAAAGTAGGCTAATCCCCGCGCGTTGTAGGCAGCGCCATACTGAGAATTTTGACTAATTGCCTTACTATAAGAAGCGATCGCAGCTTGCAAGTCGCCGTTTAAATGCTGATTCTTTCCCTGAAGATAAAATTCCCCACCTCTGGATGTTGTAGCTGAACCACGGCTAGGTTGACTAACTCCTATTTCTGTTACTAATACATTGTCATTCTTACTACAAGAAATACTGCTAGTTGCTGTCAATGTAGTAAAAATAGCTATGGTAAATAAAGTATTTACCCTTGTTCGCTTTTGCCCAAATAAACGCCGTCTCATAAGTTAATATAAACTGCCATCATACCTGAATGGAATTAGTACCAAAATCTAGATTTTAATCCTTTAGCTCAATAACTATTCTAGCTTTTGATAGTCATTTAAAGGTAATTGACAAATTTCCCTAATATTTTGGAGATTTATCAGAGAAGGGATGAGGAAAGAATTATTAGATTTCAATATTTATTCTTCACAATAACTATATCAATTCTGACATTTGTAGCCTGATGAACAATTTACTCATCCTCAGCTTCATTCTCTTGAGTTTTGGGAATTAGGCGCCAAGAGGTATTTTTATCAATATCTACAGATAATTGTTCCAGATTTTCCCCTAAATCTTTTTGGAGTTTCTGAGTTAGTGTAATCGGAAAATCTAAATTAATACCTTGAGTTTGGGCTAGCTTTGCCAATTCTGTAAATGCAGCTTTGATTGTAGTCCGTTCATAACTAGTCAGTTTATAATCATAAGTTTCTGATATATCCTGAGCCTGCATGGCTTTTTTTATACGTTCTTGCAAATGCTCAAATTCTGAATTCAACAACTTCCACTGCTGCTCAACTTGCGAGTATCTAGCACTTAGCGAGCTTAAGTCTTCCGTTGCAGGTTCGGGACTGGCTTGGGCTTGTAAGCCTAACAAGTTTAGGTGAATTTGAGCAAGATAAATGCAGTCTAGGTAAGCATACTCTATCTGTTCTTCAGTCAGAGGGCGTTTTGCCCAATCGCTTTTTTGTTCTTGTTTATCGATATTATTAAAGCTACAAAGTGCTGTAGCTATGGTCTTGAGTTGATAGTTGGGTAATGGCAAAAGATAATAGGGAATTTTTTTGGCGATTTCCAAAGTGCAAGTAATATTTTTGGCTTTCTTGCTACCGAGAAATTTTAGATCGTAACTCGCGTTGTGAAAAACTTTTTCAATGGCAGAATTTATCATAATTTGATCGATAAATTCAGCTATAATATTAGGCTTGTCTAATACATCTAAAAGATAGACGCGATCGCCACTCATATCTTGAGGATTATCTAATACCTGAATCAGCGATAATCGGGGATTACGACTTTTATAGTCAGCGACTTCTGTATCTATCCACAGTGTTTTAGCGTTTGTATATTCAGCGACAATGGCATGAATTTCGCTAGCCGAAGTAAGGTAGGGCATTGACTAATATTTCCTGATATTTAAGGCATCGTAAGTAAGCCATAGTTTTATAAAGTAACATTTTGTTGGTAAGTTTGCTGGCACAGGATTGCAAAAAGGCTTAACTTTGAAATTTGTCATAGACATCGCCAAATTGACTCAAATCTGATAACATCGAGTCACTACTGTGGAGTGGCATAGTCTACCATCAAAACAGCTACTCAGCATCTACCTTAAAGTCATAGAGAGCCACAGACTGTGTGTAAAGCCATCCTGGTTAGCAGCCGTCAGAAAAATTGAATTGACATTTCTCAAAACCGGGTGCAAAATCTTAGCTTCAAGAAATCGTCTAAATTTCAATTTTCAGTAACCTGAGCTATTGCTGAAGCACTTTTGTTACTTCACTTTTAATTGTTTTTTTTAAATTTGCTCCTCAGGATGACACACACCTCAATTAACCGCTTCAACTACTCAATTCGGAGATAAATAATGAAAAAACTAATTCTATTGGTAGTTAGTAGCATTTTGGTAGTTGGTACTTTTGGCTGCCAAGAAGCTCCTAAAACTGGTTCAGAAACTCCTAGCACAACTAATGAAGCTGCTCAAGCACCAGCAAAACCAGCTTCGCAGACAAATCAAACTGCCAAGGTTCCAGAAACACAAACTACTCCTTTAGCAGCTAATACAGGTACGAAAGTTAAAACCGATGCTGAAAAAACGGCAGCAACAAAAGTTAAGAGCGACTTAAAAACTGAAGTTAGCGCAAAGTTGAATAAAGGCTTACCAGGCAACAAGTTACAAGTTGAAAACAAAGAGGGTGAAATTATCCTCAAAGGTACGGCGGCTTCTGTTGAAGAACTCAAGAAAGCTGAAACCTTGGCTAAAGAAGTTCAAGGTGTGAAGACAGTGAAGGTAGAAGCAAAAGTTGATACTGTAAAAAAGCCATAAAAGAATAACTGAAGCTTTCAGTTAGCATCGGCATAAAGCCAACCAGAGACTTACATCTATGTAAGTCTCTGTTTTTGCTATAGCTATTTTCAGATAAATAGATGATGTGATGAGGCATTGGTGTCAACTTAACGTGAAACCGCTTGTCCGCCGGGAATTGAAATTCCCGTCTTATAGCTAAAGTCATCTGAAGATGACTAAATATCGCCAAAAATCTCCAGTCTACTGAAGTAGACTTAAGCCTAAAAGCCAAAGAAATTTATTTCCGGGCGGGCATGGAAGCCAACAGTTAAGCTATTTCCAGCTTAAGTTGACATCAATGGTGGTGGGGGCACTCCTACTACTATAGGTTAATAGTTAAAGTCTATAAAAAAGACTGAGAAATGGTTTCAGTCTACTCAAGTAGACTGAAATTTAGCTATGGCTTACTTATAATTAATTCTATCTTCTCATCTTTCAACTTCCATTATTTGAACCTCGGTAAATTCGCTCCATCTGCTCTGGAGAAAGGCGTTTCATTGGAAACCACTCAAATGCAGAAATAGACACTTTCTCATAAGATTGACCATCATCATGCTGGTTTTGAGAGGAATGCACTGCTAAATTGGGATTTGGAAGCTGACCCCTGAAGGACTCATCTATTTCTGATTCTGGAAGCTGAGTTTGAGGCAAAACATAAGCATGTTTTTGGGGATCGTATGCGAAAACTTCTCCTGTTTCAATGTGATAAATCCAAGCATAAATGCTGAGTTCTCCCTGATAAAGCTTAGAGTGAACCACTGGATATGTCCGCAAATTCTCAATTTGAGTCAGAACATTTTCGGCAATCATAATCTCTAGCAATTCTTCGCCGTCGTAGTGACTGTAGTGGTCTATCACTAGCCTTCGAGTTGCCTCTGCATATTTAAGCCAATCATGTACGAGCGGCATTTCATCGCTGAGATTGTGTAACTTCATTAATCCTTTCATTGCACCGCAATGAGAGTGACCACAAATAATAATTTGGCGAATATCTAAAGCTTGAATAGCATACTCAATTGTCGCACCTTCACCGCCATTACTTGCCCCATACGGTGGAATGATGTTACCTGCATTGCGAATGACAAATAATTCACCAACTTGGGCTTGTGTAATTAGATTTGGATCGAGACGCGAATCAGAACAGGTAATAAATAATACTCTGGGCTTTTGACCCTGTGAAAGTTGCTCAAATAATTGTTGATGTGTCGAAAAATAGCTAGATTTAAATTCGCGCAGACCTTTAATTAATCTCTTCATTACTAAGTTCTACAAATATTTGAGGGTTAATAACCAAATCACAGACAGCAGATTGAGGTAGCAAAGAGGGCTTTCTTTCTACGTTTTTCCAATTGTAAAGATTACTATATTATAAATTCATCTAGTGCTTTTAATACCCTCTACCATTGGGGTGAGTTGCTTTTTTCACTTCCTCCCCCCTGTTACTTAGCAACTTACATTACTGTGTCAGAATGCCTCGCTCCTATTTCAAACTAGTTATATGCTGAGATAAAAATGCGATCGCTTTGTTGTCACGATCGACCGAGGATGATAGATCCAGAATAGATGATTCAAACTATACCAACTGATTCTCCTTCGCACTTAAAGTATCCTGAGATCGCGTCTGGTTGAATAGTTGTAATTAAGACTGACGCAAAGACACGCAAACGCAGAGATTTTTGGATTACAAGTAATTAGTAAGACATGATATTATCTGCTCTGGAAAAATTTTGATGGTCAGTTTGCGACATCAACATTTTTGCCGTACACTGAGCGATCGCTTGCGGTAAGCTTTTTGGGTAAAGCTTGCAGATTCACTGCAACGCGTCTACTATAATTTCCAATTCTCCGCCTTACCCTCTTGCGAATTCTTAATTAGTTGATACACTTGTTCTTCATTAGCCCAGGGAACCAGCGCCTATGGTGCACATCAAGCGCGTGGAACTTACGAACTTCAAATCCTTCGGTGGCACTACTTCTGTCCCTTTGCTACCGGGGTGTACTGTCATATCTGGGCCAAATGGTTCGGGTAAGTCTAATATCTTAGATGCACTGCTTTTTTGCCTGGGACTCTCCAGTTCTAAGGGAATGCGAGCCGAACGCTTACCAGATTTGGTAAATAACACTCAAACGGCTAAAGGACGTGCTTCGATTGAGGCTAGCGTCACGGTGACATTTGATTTGTCGGATGAAATTTCACACAAAGACGCAAAGGCACAAAGGCAGGAAGTAGAGGATGCAGGGGAGGCAGGGGAGGCAGGGGAGGCAGGGGATGCAGGGGAGGCAGGGGAAGAAAATCTAAAATCCAAAATCGCTCGACTGAGCGAAGCCGAAGTCCAAAATCCAAAATCGGCAGAGTGGAGTGTTACTAGAAGGCTACGAGTCACTCACCAAGGGACTTACACATCGAATTATTATATCAATGGTGTACCTTGCACGTTGACAGAGTTGCATGGGGAACTAAGTAATCTACGGGTTTATCCTGAAGGCTACAACGTGGTACTGCAAGGGGATGTCACCAGCATTATCTCGATGAATGCGCGGGAACGACGGGAAATTATTGATGAATTGGCTGGGGTGGCGGCGTTCGATCGCAAAATTGTCCAAGCCAAATCAACTTTAGATGAGGTGAAGGAAAAGGAAGATAGCTGTCGGATTATTGAAACGGAATTAACTGCACAGCGCGATCGCCTTTCTCAAGATCGGACTAAAGCTGAGAAATATCAAAAGCTTCGCACAGAATTTCTAGCGAAACAATCCTGGGAAGCTGTTTTATCATGGCGATCGCTACAAGCACAACAAGAAAAATTAGTTCACGAAATTCAAACAGGCGATCGCAATTTTACTGAACTCACTACCCAACTCACAAACCTAAATTCCCAAATTGTTGAAAAAACTGCGGAACTTGAACAACTCAATGCCCATGTAAAAGCCTTGGGAGAAGAGGAACTTTTGGCGGTACAGTCTACCCTCGCCACCCAAGAAGCAGAACGTAAACAACTCCAGCGTCAGCTGACAGAATTACAAACGACTTCCCAAGAAACCACCAAACGTTTAACTCAAACTCAACAAGAGATTCAAAAACACCATCATTCCCTAGAAGAAATTGCCGAAACCCAAATTGTAGAGACGCGATTCATCGCGTCTTCCCAGCAACAAAGAAATGAAGCCCACCAAGCCTTAGAAACCTCCCGCGAAGCCGCCGCAGAAATCGCCTCAGCTTCGGAAGCATGGGTGCAGCAACAAACAGCATTCAACCGTCAAATAGAAGCTTTGCTGCACACTCTAGAACCGCAACGCACCGAACAAGCACAACTCAGGGAACGCAATAATCAGTTACAGCAGCTTATCCAAGAGCAAACCCAGTTAATTGAACGCGACGAACCGCTATTAGCAGAAAAACAAACTCAGTGTAGTGGAGTTGAAACGGAATTTAACGCCTCTAGCGAACCCATCCAAAATTTAGCCCAAAATCTTTCAGCCACAGAACAAGAACTGCAAATTCAACAGGAAACCCAAAAACGGTTACTTTTTGAACAACGAGAAAAACAACGCCAGTTGGATAAAATCGAGGCGCAAGCGCAAGCACAGCAAGAAGTCCAAGGAACCCAAGCGAGTAAAGTCATTTTACAATCGGGCATACCTGGACTTTGTGGCTTAGTTGTGCAGTTAGGAAAGGTGGAACCCCGCCATCAGCTAGCCTTGGAAATGGCTGCTGGGGGACGCTTGGGACATATTGTGGTGGAAGATGACAGTATCGCCGCAGCCGGGATTGAATTGCTCAAACAGAAACGTGCAGGGAGAGCGACTTTTTTACCACTGAATAAAATTCACGCTCCTAAATTTACTCAAGATGCAACGCTGCGTTTTGCTAGCGGCTTCGTTAACTATGCTGTGAACTTAGTTGATTGCGATCGCCGTTACAAAGATGTATTTAGCTATGTTTTCGGTAACACCGTAGTATTCGCCAACCTGGAAGCGGCGCGGAAAAATTTAGGACTGTATCGCATCGTCACCTTAGACGGGGAACTTCTGGAAACCAGCGGTGCAATGACTGGTGGTAGCAATAACCAGCGTTCGTCCTTGCGGTTTGGCAATGCAGAAGCGGCGGAATCTGATGAAGCGATCGCTTTAAAAACTCGCTTAGTGGATATTGAACGGGTTTTAGAGCGTTGTACAGAAGCGATCGCAACTTTGTCAGCCAAAACCAAAAAACTCACCCAGGAACTCACAGAAGCGCGTCAGGCGCGGCGCGAACAGCAGTTGCAATTGGAACAGTTGCAGAAAGACATTAAGAGTTTAACAGCGCAATTAGAGGGGACGCGATCGCAACTCGCCCAAAACAGCAAAAAGTTAGCCACTGCTCAATCTCGATTAGAAATTTTAGAGCGGGAATTACCTGGGCAAGAAAATGAATTGCAACAATTGCGACACGCCTTAGCAGAGTTAGAAGCATCCCAAACCCCCAGTGAATGGCAACAAATCCAGGCGACAATTAAAATTCAAGAGCAACAATTACAACAACGGGAGACAGCGTTACGCGAAACTGAACAAAGATTAAAAAATTTAGAAAATCAGCAACAACGTTTGCAAGAAAAAATTCAAGAAGCAGAAACGCGAATCACCGAATACGAAACCCAACAAATCTCTTGTAGAGACGCGATGAATCGCGTCTCCACACAAACCACAACGATAGACGAGCAAATCACCCAAACCCGTTTATCGTTAAATCAAATGGAGCAAAATTTGGGAGAAGAGAAACAAAAACGCGACGCTACAGAACTGGAAGTGCGATCGCACCTTTTGCGCCAACAACAATTGGAATGGGAAATCCAAAAACTCCAAGAAACCCAAGAAAAGCGGCGGGAAGAACTAATTGCACTGCAAAACCAATTGCGGGATGTGGGAGCAGAATTACCAAATCCCTTGCCGGAAGTTCCAGATCAGGTAGATTTAGAAGAATTGCAGAAAGAATTGCGATCGCTTACCAAACGCTTACAGGCAATGGAACCTGTCAATATGCTGGCGTTGGAAGAATACGAACGCACTCAAAACCGCCTCCAAGAACTGACGCAAAAATTAGAAACACTAGAAGGGGAACGCACCGAACTACTTTTACGAATTGAAAACTTTACCACATTGCGGCAACTTGCCTTTAAAGAAGCTTTCGATGCTGTCAACGAAAACTTTCAATCAATTTTTGCCATTCTTTCCGACGGCGACGGCTTCTTGCAACTTGAAAATCCCGAAGATCCCTTTAGCAGTGGATTGAATTTAGTCGCGCACCCCAAAGGCAAACCCGTACAGCGCCTAGCTTCCATGTCTGGGGGAGAAAAATCACTCACAGCCTTGAGCTTTATCTTTGCCCTGCAACGCTACCGCCCGTCGCCATTTTACGCCTTTGATGAAGTAGATATGTTCCTAGATGGAGCAAACGTAGAGCGATTAGCTAGAATGATTAAACAACAGTCACAACAAGCGCAATTTATAGTTGTGAGTTTGCGTCGTCCGATGATAGAATCAGCCGAACGCACAATTGGCGTTACTCAAGCACGAGGAGCTTACACTCAAGTTTTGGGGATTAAGTTACAATCATCCAATACATCTGCTTGAGTTTTTGTTAATAATAGTGTATAGATAAACCACGTAATGTGTGACTTTCTCTCAAACCTAACCCGAACCCCTTCCCTACCAGGGAAAGAGAGCAAAAATCAAAGCCTCTCGTTCACTGGGATAGAGGAATGGAAGTGGGGTTACAAGAATAAGTTGCACATCGCGTTAAACCGGATTCGAGATCAGGACTCGGTATAGAATGACCTCCGAACAGATAATTAGGCGTTCCGACATATTAAATACCCAGGTGATTACCCGCGACAACGGCAAGCGGCTAGGCATAATCAGTCAAGTCTGGGTTGATATCGATCAAAGAGAGGTTGTGGCTCTTGGTTTGCGAGACAGCCTGATCTCCATTTCGGGCATACCGCGCTATATGTACCTCAACAACATCAGCCAGATTGGTGATGTCATCCTGGTTGATAACGAAGATGTCATTGAAGATATCGAAGTTGAATCTCTCAGTAATTTGATTAACTGGGAAGTAATTACAGAAACAGGTGAAGTCTTAGGCAAAGTTCGGGGCTTCAAGTTCAACGGCGAAAACGGGAAGCTTGAATCTATAGTCATTGCTTCTTTAGGATTGCCCCAAATTCCCGATCAATTTCTGAGTACTTACGAGTTCTCAGTGGATGAAATTGTCAGCACTGGCCCCAATCGGTTGATTGTGTTTGAGGGAGCCGAAGAACGAGTAAACCAGTTGACAGTTGGTTTACTAGAGCGCCTGGGTATCGGCAAAGCACCGTGGGAGCGAGATATAGAAGAAGAATACGGCTATACTCCACCGCGTACAATTGCAGCACCCAATCAACTGCCTAGTGGAGTGCCATTGCAGCCACCCAGGCAAAAAGTTCGCGCCCCCGAACCTGTAGCGCGGGAAGAAGAATGGAATGAAGACTATGTGGAAGAGGAAAGGCCACAGCGTCAAGTAATGAAGGCGCGGCAGTATGAATCTATTCAATACGAAGAAGATGAGGAAGAAGATAACTGGAGCGAGGCAACAGGCAACGACAGGTATCAACAACCGCAGCCGCTAAAATATGAAGCCCAGCCCTATAGCAAGCCTTATGTTGACGAATACGATGATTATGATGATGTAGACGGCGATGCTTGGGAAGATGCACCGAAGCCTGTGAATATTCCTAAGAAAGTTAAGGAAAGACAGCCAGAATACGAAGAAGAAGGCGGGTATTAAGTAATTCGTAATTCGTAATTCGTAGTTCGTAATTCAACCGGAAAATTAGGAAGTATTTTAAGATTAATTCAGCCTTTTCCTTACTTACAAGGAGAGGGCTAATTTTTTAGCGAGGTTCGAGCCAGTTTTCTACTTTTAAATTAGGAACACGGGAAAATTCACGGATGTTAGCGGTAATGAGAGTTAGAGCAAGGGTTAAAGAATGGGCAGCAATTAATAAGTCGTTAGCTCCAATCGGTTTACCTTGTTGTTCTAAATCAGTGCGGATTTCTGCATAATATTGCTCTACAGGATGAGTTAGGGGTAATATTTCAATACTATCCAAAATTATTTCAAGTTTTTCTATGAGCTTTTGGGAGTTCTTCTTTCTAGCTCCAAATCTTGATTCACAAGCTACTATAATACTTGTACAAATTTTGTCTTCTCCGACATCTTTAATTTTTGAAAATACCACTCCTCTGGGGTTTTTAATTAGTTCAGAAATGATGTTTGTATCTAACAAGTATAAATAACTCATTTTGAAAACTCAATATCATCTAAGGGTAATAATCCTTCGTCCACGTCGGCAAAGTCTTCGTCCAGTGGTTCAAGGGTGGAAAGGGTTTCCAGGAGGGATTTTTTCTTGATGGGGGAAATGATGGCGAAGGGGATACCGTTTTGGGTAATAGTGAGGGGTTCGCCTGTTTTTTGGGCTTGGTTGAGTAGAGTTTGGATGGTTTCGGGGAGATCGGAAAGAGTGATTTGTGTCATGGTGGGTTCTGAGGTTAGCGGATGGAGACTTGGCGCACGTCTATTTTACCTGTGACGGTGTTGGTGATGAGGGCGGTGAGATATTCAAAACAAGATTAAATCCGGGATTCCACACCCATAACTGTCACACCGCAATTAAATGGAGCTATTTAGTACTTATGAACTAATTAACTCTACGATAAATGCTAAAACAGCTTGTAACTAATTAGCGAACTATTCAGAAACTCACTAAAAACTGCTAGCGTCAAACAAAGTAAAATATCGCTGTGGACTTTCGAGCTTGAAAACCTGTTCTAATTACTGGCAACTACTGCCTTATATCCGAATCCAGTGGCAAAAGATTTATTGGGATCTTGGGATACGTGCTGACGACATTAGTATCGATCAATCTCGCCAGTAAATTCGCAATTCCCTTTGCACAAGATCCATCACCACTGAGGATTTGCCATAATTAATGCCTTCGCTTGAGAGCTATCTAATGGATGGGAGAACAAATATCCCTGCCCATATTCACACTTCAACTTTCTTAACATTGCTACTTGCTCTATTGTCTCTATCCCTTCGGCGGTAACATCCACACCTAATTTGTGTGCCAATGTAATAATTGTCTGAACAATATCTAAATTTCCATTATCAAAAATGCTCCCATTAACAAAAGAGCGGTCTATCTTCAACTGATTAATTGGAAAGTGGTGGAGACGACCTAATGAGGAATAGCCCGTACCAAAGTCGTCAATTGCCAACTTAATTCCTAAATTTCTCAGTTGCTTTAGCCTGATGATGGCTTTATCGTTGTTTTCCATAATTACGCTTTCTGTAATCTCCAGTATCAAACTCGGTGCGGAGAGTCCAGTGTCTTGTAGAACTTTGTTGATGTGCGGCAGCAAGTTTTCTTCACTGAACCTAGTACTACAAAGATTGATACTAATGCTCAAGGGAGACTCAGGCAGATCATCCCCACAGCTAGAGGATAATTGCTCTTGCCACTGCTGTATCTGACCACATGCCTCATATAAGACCCACTGCTCAATAAGGATTATTAGCCCGGTTTCTTGGGCAGTTGACATGAAATACGCTGGCAAAACAATGCCGTGTTTTGGATGTAGCCAGCGCACAAGCGCTTCAAAACCAGTTATTCTACCGCGACTGAGTGACACTATAGGTTGATAATAAACCCGAAACTCTTGAAGCTCAATGGCTCGGCGTAGCTCGTTAACCAACTCCAAGTGTGCCATTGCTTGAATATGCATATCAGTGTTAAAAATCTCATAGCACGCTCTGCCTTGTGCTTTAGCTCGGTACATCGCAATATCGGCGTCACGCAAGTAATCTTCTGGTTGTTTATAAACTGTTGTGCTTAAAGCAATGCCAATACTCGCTGTAGTAGAGACTTCGTGCCCGTCTAGAATTACAGGAAGTGCCAGATTCTTTTGTATTCGCTCAACAACCGCTACAACTTCTAATACATCTCTAATTCCCATTAGCAAGATGATAAACTCGTCTCCTCCCAGCCGTGCAGCTATATCTGTAGAGCGCAAGCATTCTTGAAGCCTTTGAGCAACGGTAAGCAGTAATTGATCTCCAAATGTGTGTCCGAGGCTGTCATTGATCAGCTTGAAGCGATCTAGGTCTAGAAACAAGACAGCAAATAGATAATCTGGATGCCGTTTAGAATAATTGACCGTATCTTCTAAGCGGTTCATAAATAAAGCACGGTTTGGGAGTCCCGTCAGTACATCGTGAAACGCAAGATGCAGCAGTTGTGACTTAGATCGTTTATGCTCTGTAATTTCACTCAGCAATTGCTGATTTGCTTTTGCCAGTTCCACTGTGCGTTTTGCCACTTGTTCTTGTGCTTGTTTAGCTTCGCTGATATTACGCAGCAACCAACGCCAGCCTACCAACTTTTCTTGTGAGTCATACACTGGAGATGCCCTGATACTAGCAGGAAAGGGTATACCCAAACGTGGCTTTAGCTCAATTATGCAGTCCTGTATCTGCTGTGAATTATTGATCAGGGAGCGAAATATCTGACGGTCTTGTTGAGCAATAAATACAATTAATGGTTTACTTATGAGATATTTTTGGCGCATAGAGAGCATAATTGCTGCTGCATAGTTAGCCTCTAGGATCTTCCCTGTGGTATTAGTTACTAAGTAACCATCCGGCGCAAAATCGAATAATTCTTGGTAACGCTGGCGTTCTCTCTCTGCTCCCGCTCTTGTTACCTCTAACTCCTCGGAGGCAGCCAATAGTTCTTCTACTGCCATTTGGAGTTCATCGAAAGCTTCTATTATTAGATCGTGTTGTGAGTTTGGTTGAGTTGCAGTGCGCTGCCATATTCCTCTTACCCGCGATCGCAATTCCTCTATCTGCTGGCTAAAGTTATCTACATCCATGTTGCTCGAGCTGCAAAACTATGAAGCGTGGGTGTAAGCAATACCAGTATCAATAAATACTAATAAATTCGCATCTATAGCAGGATATACTTTTAATACTTAATATTAATTATCTGTGTGCATATCATTTTGACTTGAACGCTAAAACAGTTTGTAACTAATTAGTAAACTAGTCAGAAACTCCCCAAAAACTGCTAGCGTCAAACAAAGTAAAATAGCGTTGTGGATCTTCAAGCTTGAAAACCCGTTCTAATTACTGGCAATTGCTGCCTTATATCCGACTCCAGTGGCAAACCATTACCAAGGGAATTATTGGTATCTTGGGATATGTGCTGGCGACTTTAGTATTAATTAATCTTGCCGGGAAATTGGCAATTCCCTTTGCTCAAGGTAATGTAGTCGCGATCGCTCAAATAACTGGCAGTTGTGCTTTAGTATTTCTTGTTAGAGGCTTGTTTCAGTCTATACAAGATATGTACATGGCGAAAGCTGCTTTGCGAGTTGCTTTTCATCTCCGCCAGCAAGTCTACGCGCATCTTCAAAAGCTAAATCTCAGCTATTTTGAAACGGCAAAAGCTGGTGATTTATCTTACCGCCTCACCGAAGATGTTGACCGCGTTGGCGAAGTGGTAAATAAAGTATTTCACGACTTTATCCCCTGTATTTTGCAGTTGCTAGCAATTCCGATTTACATGATTTATCTGAATTGGCAACTGACATTAGCAACAGTGATAGTTGCACCACTCATGGGTATTTTAGTTGGCTGGTTTGGCGAACGTTTACGCAAGTATTCCTTAAAAAGTCAAAATCGCGTGTCGGGTTTATCAGCCATCCTCGCGGAAGTTTTCAACGGTATTCGTTTGGTACAGGCTTTTGCTGCCGAAAATTACGAAATCGCCCGGTTTGGCCATGAAGCAGAACGCAGCCTCAAAGCAAAATATTCAGCCGAACGTCTGAAAGCAATCCAGATTCCCATCATCGGATTTCTGGAAGCCTTAAGTGCGTTATCGTTACTGATTGTAGGAGCTTGGCAAATTTCCCAAGGTAACTTGACAGTGGCGAATTTTTTCAGTTATCTGGCGGCGGCGGCGCTGTTAATCGATCCCATTGGTCACACTACTAACAATTACAACGAATTTAAGCAGGGTGAAGCATCTGTTGACCGCGTTTTTGAATTGATGGCAATTCAGCCGACGGTAATTGAAAAAGCAAATGCGATCGCTCTGCCTCCAGTTAATGGCAAAGTAGAATATCGTCATATTTCCTTCGCCTATAAGCCTGGTGAACCTGTATTAAAAGATATCAGCTTATTGGTATCGCCAGGTGAAGCGATCGCTCTTGTGGGTGCTTCTGGTGCTGGTAAAACCACATTTGTGAATCTTCTTCCCCGTTTTTACGATCCAGAAATTGGTCAAGTATTCATTGACGATGTTGATATTCGGGATGTGAAGCTGCATAGTCTGCGGCGACAAATTGGGATTGTTCCTCAAGAAACCATCATGTTTTCGGGAACGATTGCTCAAAATATCGCTTTTGGACAATATATTTTTGACATAAAAGCAGTTAAAGAGGCGGCGAAAATTGCTAATGCCCATCAGTTTATTAGCCAACTACCAGAAGGTTATAAGACTTGGGTAGGCGAACGTGGGGTAAACTTATCAGGAGGACAAAGACAAAGAATTGCGATCGCTCGTGCTGTTCTGCTCAATCCCCAAATTTTGATTCTTGATGAGGCGACATCAGCATTAGATTCCGAGTCAGAAGCGTTGGTACAGGAAGCGCTGGAAAGATTGATGGAGAAACGGACGGTATTTATTATTGCTCACCGTTTATCGACAGTTAGACGGTGCGATCGTATTTTAGTTCTCGAACAAGGACAAATTGTGGAATCGGGAACCCATGAAGAATTATTAGCCCTAGAGCGTCGCTATGCGCGGTTTTATGCCCAGCAGTTTAGTTAGCCGTAATCCGTCTAATTTTAAAAAAATAACTATGTTTGATTAACTGGAGATAAATTCAATGGCACATTCTAATGCTATTGCTATCGTTGAAAATTTACTGTTTGATTTTGCTGCAACTCTGGCAGATCAAGATGAAAGAATCACAGGTTTAATAGCTCAGACAAATTGTTTTGGTTGGAGTCTTGAAAATTTTGATAATTTAAGAGCTTGGTTTCAAGGTCAAGGAAAGCTGGAGTTTGCTGTAACTTTATATTTAAGTGGAGAGCAAGACGAGGATAAACCTTGGTCAGGTTCTGAAATTAAAGCCGATATTGAAGGTAAAGCATCAACACCAGAAAACAGCAATGTTTGGAAAATCACAGAGTACACAATAATGAAAGCCGATACAGACTTGTAATACACCTCATGTAATATCTCTTAACCTGGTTTTCTGCGCGAATGCTACTCATACCCCATTTACTCATGAAAACGCACGGCAAAGCCATCTAAATATTGACAAAGAGCAGGAGGTAGAGGGGCAAAGTAAAAAAATGATTTTCATTACAAGCCTTGCCCCTTATGAACTATCTCCTAGACTGAATTTGCTGTATTAACTCATAAAAAGGCTGCCAATTATCTTCTTGGGCAATTGATTCCCAAACAGATTCAATTACTGGCCTTAATAATACCGTTTTGGGATTATTAACAGCTAGAGTTTGGGCAATTATATTGGTGCGATCGCTATCAAAATCGTTCAATATTTTATGATATAGTATGCACCAATCATCAAACATTCCAGATGCACCGGGTACTGGCACAATATCGGAATTATTCATCACAAAACCTGGTTCATCTCGCCATTTGTATGAAAAAGTACGAGCCATCTCATAAAAAAACTGGTGATAACCAACTTGGCTATCTTTCAAAAATTCAACCGTTAGATTCAACAGTTCCGTCGCTTGTGGATGTGGCAACTCCGAAAAACCTAACTTTTTCAACATCAAAGAACTGTATTCAGCTTGATAATACTCATCAAACATTTCTAATCTAGCTTCCATTTCGCCTTTATCAATAATTGCCTTTAAAGGTTCTTGGAGCATTTGTAAATTCAGCTTGCAAATACTTGGTTGATTACCGTAACAGTAGCGTCCATAATAATCAAAATATGCAGCTATAAAGGATGGGTTATAACTCGGAATAAATGCGTAAGGTCCATAGTCAAAACTCTCTCCAGTAATCGACATATTGTCAGTATTCAGGACTGCATGACAAAAGCCAGCCGCCATCCACTGCGCTACTAGTTCTGCAACCCGTTTAACTAATTCGGCGTAAAACAGGATATATTTATCTTCTTCAGCATTTAAGTGTCGATAATACTGCTCAATTACGTGGTCTAACAGCTTCTTAGTTAAATCTGGGCGCTGGAAATAGTGCAGTCGCTCAAAAGTGCCAAACCGAATATGAGAACTGCTCATCCTAATCATCACAGCTGAACGGGTAGGCGAAGGTTCATCGCCCCGCCAGAGTGGTAAACCTGTTTCAATCATGCTCAGACAGCGCGAAGTACGTACACCCAAGTAGTGCAATGCTTCCGCAGCCAGAACTTCCCGTACTCCACCTTTGAGCGTGAGCATACCATCGCCACCACGGGAGTAGGGCGTTCTCCCAGAACCTTTAGTGCCAAAATCGTATAATTTGCCATCATTGGCGCGTACTTGCCCGTAGAGAAAGCCTCTACCATCACCCAACTGTCCGTTATATTCACCAAATTGGTAGCCGTGGTAACGCAGTGCTAACAACGGTTTGCGCTCCTGAAATTGGCCAAAGGCTGCGATGAAATCTTCGTCTTTGACTACTTGGGGGTCTAGACCAAAACGGGGTAATAGTTCATCGTTACGCCAACGCAGGAAGTGTTGAGGAAATTCTGCCGCTGCAACCTCATCGTAGTAGTCGCCGCCTAGAGATTCTAAAGCGGTTTCATAGTTGAGGGTGAGAAAAGGATTGCTAGAATTCTTGTCGTTTGGAGTTTCAGCCAGAGTCATTACGAGCAAAGCTAATTCATTCTTCCTTTAATACTACCTCTGGCTTCAGCATCATCAGCATAGACGCAAAAAGCGACCCATATCTAAAATATGGCAGCATCGCTATCAAAATCTGGAATGCTTCAGGAGGCAGGAGTAACTCACCTTTAAAAGCGTGGAATTGAAGTAAGCACGAAGCCCCTTCGGACATCCTACGAGAAGTGTCTTGTCTTCTCCCAAAAGGAGAGGCTAGCGCTAAAGAAGCAGGCTGCACTGGCTTCGTTGTATCTTATGACACTTTTAGGTCGAGACAATTCTTATTTTAAAGCGAATGACTCAAAACTAAAGTTTTCATTTATAATCCTTTGCTCTTGCTTTTTTTAGCATAAATAAAGTTTTGGACATAAAAAAATAAGACTGGCTCAACCGAAATTTGGATAAAATCCGCCAGTCTTCCGAAACTTAACCTTAATTAAATAAAACTGATTTTTTATTTTGTAATTGGTTGTGATGTTGGTGAAGTAATTCCTACTGAGTTGGATGTTGGTTGTGATACCTGCGAAGCTAGAATTTTTTTCACTTGCAGGTTATAAGTTTGCAAAATTGATTGAACCTGTTTCTGTTGATCTTGATTCAGATCCAAAGATTTTAACACTATTCTGATTCTCTGACGGGATTGCAGTGCCGCCTTAAATTTAGTAGCTTGGGATGGGTTTAATAAAGCCTCAATATCTTTATCTCTTTGCTGGCGAGCTACTTGGATTTGTAGGCGCTGTTGCTGTGTAAGTTTGATTGGCTGGTGTGATGCAGCACTAGTCTGAGTTTTTAAGGGTGGTGTAGTGGCAGAATTTGGGCCTGGTGCTGCCAAGACAACTCCGTTTAAGATGGTAGCAAAAGCGAAGATACTAGAAAAGACAGATAAGCGCTTTATAGAATTAATGAGCATTTTAAAAAACTCCTCAACTATTTAAGAAAATTGAACACATCGGCTAAAGCTAACCTTAATAACTGAGCCGGAGAGTGAACAAATATTACTATTGCATTTGCTTGTGGAGTTGTTGTGTAGTTATTATGAATTTGCTATGAATTTGTAGATGTTTAGAATCGATATATTCAATTCATTTTTAGATAGATATTATAGTATTATAAATAGCTGTAAGGTGGTCATTACTCACAAACGACAAATAAGTATTTGAGTGAAGCTTAAGCCTTACTTATATGGATTGCCTAAAGAAGGTTCATAAATAAAAATTATAAATATAGGACTTACGCACGGGTAACGGAAAACGAACCACAGAGGGCGCAGAGTTCACGGAGGAATGAGAGTTTGAGAGGGTTTTTGCGTAAGTCCTAAAATAAACGAATTTATTAACAGGTATAGTCGATGAATAAAATAAAAATATTGAGAGAAATCTCCGTATATTTTAAAAATGAGGTTCTTTCCAATAAGGATTTGTAAGACTTGTCAAAATATGATCTTCCCATTGTCCATTAATTAACAAATAGTCTCTAGCGTATCCTTCAACAACAAAACCAAGTCTTTTGAGTACATTACCACTGCGGCGATTGTGAGGCATATAGTTAGCCATAACTCGGTGAAAATTTAACTCTTCAAATAGATATTTAGTTGCAGATTTTAAACCCTCTGTCATATATCCTTTACCTTGTTTATTTTCAGCAAGGCTATATCCCACATAGCAAAAATGAGCGGCTCCTCGGACAAAATTACTAAAATTAACTGTTCCAATAACTACGGTAGGATTTTTTTTGGTAAAAACAAATAGTTTTAACGATTGCCCATTGATAAATTCTAGAAAACTATTCTCTATCTGATATTGCCAATATTCTTCAGTGAAAAAACCATCAGCCCAAAGAGGGTAAAATGGAGTGAGATAAGTTTTGTTATCAATAAAGTACTTGAGAATTTGGGGTATATCTTCATGGATCGCTGCTCGTAATAATAGGCGATCGCTTGCAATTATTGGCAGTTCTGATATCATAAATTACTTAATCGGCGGGATCTTTTCCCAAAAAATTCTCTAAATTTTATAAATTTTCTCATAACCTGTGGTTTAGCAACAGCAGTTAGATTAGCTGTATCACGATTGGGACTTACGGAAGTATCATAGTTTTTTCATCAACTTTGTCAAGAGTCAGGGTTAATTCACTGATTTTATATAGACTTTGAACTCTTGACCAGCATGACAAAAGATATATGTATGCCCAATGCCCTTTACAAAAGATAGGGTGAGTATTTTTGCTCTTAATCTGCCATTCAACCAAAATCTTGATAAGCTGATGTCTAATATCTAGAGCGGAAGGATTGAGAGCCAATGGGTGATAAAGCACAGTGCGCGGCATAACTTCGATAAAATTGCTTTGCCTAAACGCTGTACCGCAGCAGATTCAAGCAAAATACAGCTCTTGATTAACCCAGTCTACAAGAAGGATAGTGATGTGGTGGGAATACGCTACGATTGGCAGGAATTAGAGATTCAGGCGATTTACAATACGCCATTGCTAGAGCTTATTTATCAAGCTGCTAGCGTGCATCGCCAATATCATGACCCAACAAAAATACAAGTTTGCAAGCTTATATCTATCAAAACCGGAGGTTGTCCAGAAGATTGCAGCTACTGCGCCCAATCTTCCCGTTATAAAACAGAGGTAAAGGCGCAAGCACTCCTAGAAAAGGAAACGGTAGTTAACATCGCCCAGAAAGCTAAAGAAACTGGTGTTAGTCGCATCTGCATGGGTGCAGCTTGGCGCGAAGTCCGGGATAACTCACAATTTGAGGAAGTCCTGGAAATGGTCAAGGATGTGACTGCAATGGGTTTAGAAGTGTGTTGCACTCTGGGTATGTTGACGGCAAATCAAGCCAGGAAATTGTCAGAAGCAGGACTTTATGCCTACAACCATAACTTAGATACCTCGCAGGAATATTACAGCACAATTATTACCACGAGAACATATAGCGATCGCTTGAACACAATTGAGAATGTCCGCCAGACAAATGTTACTGTCTGTTCCGGCGGTATCCTGGGCTTAGGCGAAACAGTCGATGACCGGGTTGGGATGTTACAAACTTTGGCAAACTTACATCCCCATCCAGAGTCCGTGCCAATTAATATTCTTTCACAAGTACCGGGAACACCCTTAGAAAATCAGCCTGATGTCCCCATTTGGGATATTGTGCGGATGATTGCCACAGCCAGAATTTTAATGCCAGCTTCCGATGTGCGTCTTAGTGCCGGTAGGGCGAGACTTTCTCAAGTTGAGCAAGCTTTCTGCTTTATGGCAGGAGCCAATTCTATCTTTTCCAGCGACGATAACAAGATGTTGACGGTGACAACTCCCTGTCCAGATTACGATACTGACCGAGAAATGCTGAATTTACTTGGTTTGGGAATGCGTCCGCCTTCCCAAAGACAGGAGAAAGTAGCAAGTTCGGCTGTTGTAGGGTAAATATCTAATTGTGGGATAGCCGAAAGGCCCATCCCACAATAAATAATTAGATATTTTTTACTTGAATTTCCTAAGCAGGTGTCAATAAAATCAACTGCTGTTGCAAAAGGCTTCTTACCCCATCCAATCCCAGTTCTACATTTGTCAATATCTCTGCAATTGTGGAATTTTGATCGCATCTTTGCATAAACTCAAACTCTGCTACAGATAAATTAACTATCTGGTAATCGTAATTAAAGAAACATTGACTGGGAAATCCCTCAAGACAAGGATTCAGTTCGGGAATCGCTGCTAGTAGAGCGTTATTATCTGACCAGTCGGCTTTGATTAAGGGAGGACGACCGAGGAAAAACTCGTAATGAGTTACTTCTGGGTCTAATAATTCTATCAGGCGATAAAGCTGGCGATCGCTCAATTCTTTTGCCCGTTCTACTAACTCTGGTGCTTTGCCTAAAAGTCTGTCTAAATCCCAGAAATTCGGATTCGAGAAACCAATAAATTCCAATCCCGAAGCATCTATTAATTCAAACAGCGTCTCAATGTTGTAGTCAATTTCTTGAGGATGAACGTACATATCAGCAAAGTATTCATCCTTGTTGTTTTCTAGCGACCAACGTTGTTTATCGTATTTGACAATTCGGTTATTTTCTGGTAAAGAAGCAAATATTTGTCGCCCGACTTGGACACCATCGCGGTAGTCGCCTTTTTTATCACCTTGAATAAGTGCGATCGCTTTTTGCATGAGTTGAATTTCCCAACGCCCCAACTCCCCGTACACAAAAATGTGCATTAAGCCGCCTGGGGCTAACTTCTTCGCCAAAGCTTGAATCCCGCGAATTGGATCGGGGGTATGATGCAAAACGCCAACACAGTTAATTAAATCAAACTCACCCGGTAACTGTTCCACATCAAACAAACTGAGGTGATGAAATTCAACGCGGTTAGCCCCTGAACGCTGACAACGTTCTTTGGCTACAGCTAAAGCGCCTGTACTGAGGTCGATTCCCACAACAGAAGCTTGAGGATTGAGGTGAACCAGATACTCTGTACCCACACCAGTACCGCAACCTGCATCTAAAATCCGAATATCTTGCTTTTGGGGTTTTTGACCGGTGCAGAAGTTATGAGCAGCTAGCCAATTCCAGCGCCAGTTGTAGCCTGGAGGTGGTTCATCCAACAGGGCTTCCGGCGGAAAGGGATAGGTATTGTAGAGTTTGGCAACAGCAGCACTAACAGTTTGGGAATCGGACATGATGAGGAATAACGCAGCATTTCTGAGTTTAGCGGATAGTGGCTGGTTAGAGCAAAGATTACTATTGCTTATTTTCTACTACTTATCCAATAGCAAAATCAGTAAATTGGCGTTTATAAGGAGCGTAAAATTTGTTTTTGTGCTGCTAATAGTCTGTATGTTCCTAATCAACAAAGTAATACCTTTGCTCAAGTTTAACCGACACATTGGAAATTTTTACAACTAGATTTATGAGATTTTTGTTCTTAAATTTTTATCTAATTTACAATTACCAGCCTTAGATTAGAGCTTTATCTTTAAGTTTTTTCCAGATTATATTTGATAGTAGGGGTTTTAGCCATGAAAGTAACAAGCAAGCTAAAATAAATGAGATACGCAGTTACATAAATAACAACAAGCATTTTTTGTACTAAGATGAAAAGACCTTTTAGAAAACTGTTAAAATTGTACAAATGTTCTATTAATTGGTCTTTGAACATTTGTAATTATTTGAAAATTGAGTGATAATCGCTAATGTTTCAATATTATGCAGAACTATCCGAAGATGAGTTAAATGTTTTAAGAAAACTCAAACATTCTATTGAATCCAGTTTTAAAAATACATCTGAATATTGTCATAGCCTAAATGAATATTATGATGAATTAAGTGAAATCTTCCAATTGATAACTGACCCACTTCCTCCCGATTGTGAGTTGCAAGAATCGCTATTACCTAAATACTACCTTGACTTCAAAGAAGAATATCAAAGTTCAGGCCCATACACTTTTTTGAATGATTGCCGCTCTGCAAAATTGATCGCTTTTGTACAAGTCATATCTGTGAAAAATAGAGGTGCAAAGATCGCTGCAAAACCTCTAGCGATCTTGAAAGGACAAAAGGATGAGTTTGAATCAGATTGCTTTGGAAATATCAAGTTTAATGTGTATACAGCTTGGTCATATGCATGTTTTGAAAAAGGAGAGAAAGCATTAATTTTACTAGAAAAAGTATCAAATAAGACTGTAATTATATGGTCTTCAAGCAAAAAATTTGAAGTTATCAATAGAGATGGCATTGAAATAGTAATAGCAAAAAAAGTAAGAAAGTCATATTGGCATGATATTAATGTAGATAAAATTAATGAAAATAACCTTGTAATAATCCCTTGGAAACAATTAGAGACATGGATAAGAAATAATCTATGATTATTGTTCCAATATGAGTTTCACAGGTTCAAATTCTATGGATATCTTATACTAAGATAAGCACACTTCGTGCTGAGTATAAACCTTTAATTATTTACACTGCCTTACTTATCTATGGTTTAATTTTTATCATATTGTCTTTTGCGATCGCACCAATGATTTACAACCAATCAGAGTTTGATTTACGCTGTGAATGGGGTTCGCAAGGAGTTACTGAACTTGCTCCCATCAGTGATGTAGTTGTGATAGTTGACGTTCTCTCTTTTTCTACCTGCGTGGAAATTGCCACCAACAACGGCGCGATAATTTTTCCCTACGCATATAAAGATGAATCTGCCATAGATTATGCTAAGTCAGTGCAAGCAGAGTTAGCAAGTCATAGACAACGTTGGACTACAACTGGATATTCTCTCTCGCCAAAATCGGTAGCTGAAATTCCTGCTGGAACCAGACTAGTTTTACCATCACCTAATGGTTCTTTTCTAACTTTACATACAGGAAATACACCAACTTTGGCTGGCTGCTTGCGAAATTGTCAAGCAGTGGCGCAGTTTGCTCAAAAGTATGGTGATAAAATCGCTGTGATTCCTGCCGGTGAGAGGTGGAAAGAAGATGGTAGCCTCCGTCCTGCATTTGAAGATTTAATTGGTGCTGGGGCAATTCTTAGTTATTTAGATGGCAGTCTATCACCAGAAGCCGAAGTTGCTGTAACAACATTTCAGGCTTTCCAGCAAAATTTATTGGGGTACTTGAAAAAATGCAGTTCGGGTAAAGAGCTGATTGAAAGAGATTTTGAGTCAGATGTTGAACTGTCCGCCGCCTTTAACATCAGTAATTGCGTGCCTTTATTTAAAGATAATGCCTATGTCAACGTAAGTTCGACGAACCTCTCTCTGCCTTAAATTAAAGTTCAAGTCTGTGCTTCTTCAATTCCAATAGGGACGGTTTTGTGTAGTAAAACCTCTAAGAAATTTTTTGATTGAGTCAATTATAGGGACACTATATGAGCCGTCGAATTCACGCGATCTAAATTCCAAAAACAAGGTTAATTAAGTGCCAAGCTTTAATTATGCATATGCCATATTTATATGCCTTTGACTTGCCACGTTACTCTTCTGTTTTTCCCAAGCAATGGTTGTGTTGATAATCTCGTCTAAATCATTGTGTTTTGGTTGCCAACCCAAAACCCTATGGATTTTATCAGCACAAGCTGCAACACAGGCAGGATCGCCTGGACGACGTGGTGCGGCAATAACGGGAAAATCTACACCAGAAATAGCCTTGACTCTTTCAATAACTTGTCGCACGCTGTATCCTTGCCCATAACCGCAGTTGAAAATTTGGCTTTCCCCTCCTTTTTCTAAGTAATCCAAAGCATCTAAGTGAGCAGTAGCCAAATCTTCAACATGGATATAGTCTCGAATTGCGGTTCCGTCGGGCGTAGGAAAATCAGTACCAAAAATTCGGACTTCTGGCTTGCGCTTGAGTGCTGCATCACAAGCAGCTCGAATCAAATGAGTGGCATTCGGTGACATTTGCCCCAATAGTCCACTTGGTTCGGAACCTGCTACATTAAAGTAACGTAAAATTACGTAGTTTAGTGCAGATACTGCTGCATAGTCCTGGATCAGCCACTCACTCATCAACTTTGAACGTCCATAAGGATTAATGGGCTGTGTAGGATTCGACTCGGTAACAGGATTGTCTTTTACTTCCCCATAGACTGCGGCTGTGCTGGAAAAAATGAACTTGTTAACACCCATAACGCTACAGCAGCGCAGCAAATTTAAGGTGTTGCGGGTGTTGTTGGCGTAGTAGTCGAGGGGATGAGCTACTGATTCTGGAACAATCAGACTAGCGGCAAAGTGTAAGACTGCGCTGAATTTATGCTGGGCAAAAACTTGATAAAGATGCCCACTGTCTACTAAATCACCAATAATTAGTTTCCCGTGTAGTACCGATGCTGGTGAACTTGTAGAGCAGTTGTCGTAGACTACGACATCATAACCAGCTTCCCCTAATTGGCGAACTACATGCGAGCCAATGTAACCAGCACCGCCAGTTACCAATATTTTCTTTTTCATTTCTTTTTCCTTATCTACCTTTACCTAACAAAACAACTCGAATCGTTTTGAAGGCGATCGCTAAATCCAACCAAATGGAATAATTTTTGATGTAGTAGAGATCGTATGACAGCTTTTCATAAGCATCTTCTATAGATGCTCCATAGGGATACATAACCTGTGCCCAGCCTGTAATTCCAGGTTTGACCAAATAGCGAACTTCATAGTAGGGAATCGCTTCTTTGAGTTTGACATCAAATTCTGGTCGTTCTGGACGAGGCCCAATCAGACTCATTTCACCTCGTAAGACGTTCCATATTTGAGGTAATTCATCAATACGCAACAAACGCAGCCAGTATCCGACTCTGGTGATTCGTGGATCGCGTTGACTAGCCCACTGCGCCCCCAACTTTTCTGCATCCTGATACATGGAGCGAAATTTATAAACTCTAAATGGTTTACCGTGTAACCCACTTCGCTGCTGACTGTACAATACTGGGCCAGGGCTATCTAGCCTAACTAGTAATGCAACCAACAACAGAAGTGGTGCAACTAATACTAGTAAAAAGAGGATCAAGATGAGATCGATACCTCGCTTCAGTTTCATGCTGAAGTAACCAGGCATTAGGTTAAAACCATCACTAAAAGCCAACCATTTATCTTGTAACAACGACGAAGGTAGTTTATACCAAAATGTTTCATACACATCTGGCAATGTATAAACCGGAATGCCTCGCAACCGCATCTGCATTAACTGTTGTGCTTGTGACTGAGAAAAGTTTATCTGGGCTGTCACTATGACCCCAGACCAGGATTCTTGACTCCATTGCGACAAATCGCTCAGGCTTCCCTGATAACTCAGATTTCTTTTTGGTAAGTCTATAGTTTTTTGGTTTTCCTCTGCTAGAACAGTCAATTTCCCTAAAGGATTCAGTCCTAGCAATTTTTGTGCAAATTTGATGGCATTATCTCCGCCTCCTAGTATTAACCAACGGCTTTTCAGAGCGTGCGATCGCACCCATCTCACTGCTACCACGCGCAATATTATTGCCCAAATGGTAAAGATTCCCAAGCTAGGTAAAAATACACTCCGCCACGTTACCGGATTCTGTTGGGCAATACCTGATAAGTAAATTAGGGCAGAAATAAAGAATGCGATCGCAATGCTACAAATAATAATTCGAGCGGGCGCTCTTAACCCTGAAATTTGCCGATCTGGATGGTAAGCATCTGCTAGATAGAATGCTGCAAGGATCATGCAGACAAATGTATAAGGTAACGGATTTAGCCAATGTAAGGGTTGATCTAAACGCAACCATTGTGCGATCGCTAAACAAATTAGCAACCCAAAAATATCCCCTAACAAAAGCAATATCGGTAGGCTGCGGACTATATTTGGCAGCCTAGTATTGGTAGGTAAACTGACATAACTTGTGGAAGTCATTGGTTTTTATTATTCTTCAGTATCCTGAACTCGAGTTCTTTGTTCAAACCAGCAACAGATTCAAAGAAGGGAATATTAAAGACTAGCCGTATTGTGCCAAATCATACAAAAATAAGAAATTTCGTATGCTCTGTTTGTCAAAGAAATTGGAGATTAGGGATTACAAACTAGGAGGGGAACTATCTGTGCGTCGGTATAGCATATCTGTAGGATATACATCCTAACTTGCATTGGCTGTACGAACTACACTACGGCTTCAAGGTTGTTGTTTTGACATTTGCATTATGCCATGAGTGTAGTCAATCTGAACTTTATATTTAATTTATTTATTAGCGTATATTTACTGCTAAAGTAAGTGTTTACAGAGTAACAAAATAAGAAAAAATCTTATACAAGCTGTTGAAATGCTGTTAGTAAAATAATATAAAGAAAAGAAGTGGGTGAGAAAAAACATCATCATGTTAACAAAGATAAACAAGGCTCAAAGCTTGTTCCATTCTATATCTTGCCTTCTATCTCCTACCCGATCTCAACTAAAAGTATTTACCTCTTTCTACTTAATGAGTTGAAATAAATGCTTTTCAATGTAATCTAAAATTCTAGAAAAAAAAATTAAAAACACCTTGACATTCAGATAATATTTCTGGGATAAATCTAAGGAAATCTAATAAAAAGTAAACACTTTAGAGAATACGGGCACTTGTATTATGATTTTTTATACAGATAATTAGTAATTAATCCTAACTATGTCCAAATGACTATCTTGGACTACCAAAATTGTGAAGCAAAATTAGTAAAAACAATTTCAGGTATTCGTAACATACTCCATGCCCTCTAACCAAGAAGACCAAAACTCTTTAGATTTGCAGCAATACTCGCTACTTCTGAAAAGGCGTTGGCTAATTATAGCTGCGGTGACTGCCTCTATTTTTGGGTTTTCAGCTTTAAATGCTATCAAGCAAAAACCAATTTATGAAGCAGAAGGTAAGTTGCTTTTCAGTAAAACTGACCGCGTTTCTTCGCTGACAAGTCCCTCGGCACAAGTTGGGGAGTTGAGAAGTGTGACTGAAATCAACAGTCCGTTGGATACAGAAGCAGAGGTTATTCGTTCTAATCCAATAGTTGAAAAAACTATTGCTAGTCTCAGGTTGGTAGATAAGCAAGGAACACCCTTGGAAATAAATGAGTTTCTCCAAAAAGTCAAAATTAAGAGTGTCCGGGGTACAGATATTTTGGCGATTTCGTACAGTAGCAGCAATCCAAAAGAAGCCGCAGATGTTGTGAATTCGCTGATGAGATATTACCTGGAGAACAATATTGGCATTAACCAAGCCCAAGCGACAGTGGCAAAGAAGTTTTTACGCAAGCAATTGCCTGAAGTTGAAGCAAGAGTAGTCAGATCGGAAGCAGCTTTGCGTCGATTTAAAGAAGAAAATCGGGTAATTGCTTTAGATCAAGAAGCAACAAAAGGAGTGGACAAACTCGCGGATTTATCAGACCAGATTACCCAAGCCCAGGCAAATTTAACAGATGCTAAGACTCGCTCACAACTTCTGCAACGTCAATTGAGATTGAATTCGCAGCAAGCTGTGGATATGGGGAATTTAAGTCAATCAAAAGCTGTGCAGGAGGTATTAACACAATACCAACAGGTGCAAAACCAGTTAGCAGTAGAAAAGACTCGCTATACAGACAAACATCCTGCGATCGCTAATTTGTTAGCAAAAGAAGCAGCCCTCAAAAAGCAGCTAGAGAGGCGAATTGTTGAGAATGCAGATAGAGAAAAATTTGTACCAGCCCAGAATTTAGGGATGGGAGAACTCAAGCAGACCTTAGTGGCCCAACTGGTACAGTCGGATGTAGAACGTTCAGCATTAGCTAACCGAATTACAGTTTTGCAGAATGCATATACACTTTCTCAAAGACGATTGAGTGTTTTACCTCAACTGCAAGAAAAACAGCAACAGCTAGAGCGACAGTTGCAAGTTGCTACATCTACTTATGAAGAACTGCTAAAGCGATCGCAAGAAGTCGATGTAGTAGTAAATCAGAATGTCGGTAATGCCAGGGTAATATCTGCGGCTTTACTTCCTAAAAAAGCTGTCCCTTCCAAAATTGCCTTTCACCTAGCGGTGGGTGGGTTTTTGGGAATTTTGCTGGGTGTAGGGGTAGCTTTGATGTTAGAGGCTATGGATCGATCCCTCAAAACTCTTGAGCAAGCCCAGCAGTTCTTAGGTTATTCTTTACTCGGTACGATTCCTCTCTTGGGTCAAAAAGCTAAAAACAGTGGGGAAGGTTTAGTCGAACTACCAGTCAAAGATAATCCATATTCGGGAGCAAGTTCAGCCTTTGAGATGCTTCAGACGAACCTGGATTTGACTATCTCCGATCGACCACTAAAAGTAATTGCCGTAGTTAGTTCAGCTCCAGGTGAAGGTAAATCATTTGTGGCTGCAAATTTGGCAGTAGCTCAGGCACATATGGGCCGCAGAATCCTATTAGTAGATGCGGATATGCGTCACTCCTCGCAACAGAAAATCTGGAAACTATCTAATCCAGTCGGACTAAGTAATGTTTTAGTTGGTCAAGCAGAGTTTCGCAACGCCACCCAAGAAGTATTAGTTAACTTAGATTTATTAACGGCCGGGACAATCCTAGCGAAACCCGCAGCATTGCTAGATTCGCAGCCTATGGCTTTGTTAATTCAAGAGGCAGTCAAAGACTATGATTGTGTGATTATTGATACTCCTGCCTTGAGTTTATTTGGTGATGCACTCATGCTGGGCAAGATGGCAGATGGGATATTGCTAGTTGTACATCCTGAAGTGCTTGACCGTGCTGTTGCTAAGAGTACGAAAATGATGCTAGAGCAAGCGCGATCGCGTGTTTTAGGAATGGTGGTGAACGGGGTTACTGCTGAAAAAGGGTCTGGTTACTATCACTCTAGGGGGTCTGACGGTGGAAAAAGGTCTGCTTTGAGTCAGATAAATTTGCCTGGGATTAAGAGCTTGATGAAGTTTATTTATTGACTTGACTATAGGTTAACTCTGGAGATAGGGGTATTTTCATGATGAGAAAACAGACGCTCGAGCCTCGGCAGAAATTAGTGATTAAGGCAGGGCGAATCGAGCAGCAGTATTGGCAGGATATCTGGAAATATCGAGAATTGTTTTACTTCCTGGCATGGCGAGACATCTTGGTGCGCTATAAGCAAACGGCGATCGGGCTGGCTTGGGCATTACTGCGGCCTTTTTTAACAACGATGGTGTTTACGCTGGTATTTGGGGTTTTACTCAAGGCGCCGTCGGCAGGTGCGCCTTACCCGATTGTGGTGTTTTCGGCGATGTTACCTTGGCAGTTCTTTTCCAATGCCTTGAGTGAGTGTAGTAATAGCTTAATTAGTAATTCTAATTTAATTTCTAAAGTTTATTTTCCGCGTTTGATTGTGCCAACGAGTGCGGTGATTGTGAGTTTTGTGGATTTTATGATTTCTGCGATCATCTTGCTGGGCTTTATGGCGTGGTATAACTTTGTGCCGGATTGGCGAATTTTAACGCTGCCGTTGTTTATTGCGATCGCATTTGCAGCAGCGATCGGCGCGGGGTTATGGCTGGCAGCATTAAACGTGGAATATCGGGATTTCCAATATATTGTGCCGTTTATTGTGCAGTTTGGACTTTATATCTCACCAGTGGGTTTTAGTAGTAGCGTGGTGCCGGAACAGTGGCGACTACTTTACTCGTTAAATCCAATGGTAGGTGTGATTGATGGGTTCCGGTGGGCAATTTTGGGTAAAAATTTTGACATTTATTTACCAGGATTTCTCTTGTCGGTGGCGTTAGTGATATTAGTGCTGATTACGGGGATTTATTATTTTCGCCGGATGGAGCGCAAGTTTGCGGACATTATTTAAGCACATAGGTTCAAAAGTTGTTAGCAGTTGGAGAATATATGGCAGATACGGTGATTAAGGTTGAGAACTTAAGTAAGAGCTATGTGTTGAGCCATCAGCAGGGGGGATATCGCTATAAGGCGTTGCGCGATGTTATGGCGGATGGGGCGAAATCGATCGCAAAGACTTTGAACCCTTTTAATCACAACGCAAAATGCAAAACACAAAACTCGAATCGTGAGGAATTTTGGGCAATCAAGGATCTGTCGTTTGAAATTAAGCAGGGCGATCGGGTTGGAATTCTTGGGCGGAATGGAGCGGGCAAATCGACGCTGCTGAAGCTTTTGAGCCGGATCACGGAACCTACTCATGGCAGTATTGAGATTACGGGACGTGTGGCAAGTTTGCTAGAGGTAGGGACAGGTTTTCATCCTGAGTTGACAGGGCGGGAAAATATTTACCTCAATGGCGCGATTTTGGGCATGGAGCGGCAACAGATCAAACGCAAGTTTGATGAAATTGTTGATTTTGCAGAGATTGAAAAATTTTTAGATACGCCTGTTAAACGCTACTCTTCTGGGATGTATGTACGCCTCGCATTTTCGGTTGCGGCACATTTAGAGCCAGATGTTTTGATTGTGGATGAAGTTTTAGCAGTTGGAGATGCAAATTTTCAGAAAAAATGTCTTGGCAAAATGCAGGAAGTATCCAACGATCAAGCTCGAACAGTTATATTTGTAAGTCATAATATTGAAGCAATTCAACGGCTATGTTCTAAATGTTTGTTACTAAATAAGGGGCAGCTAATTACTTACGAGAATACAAACAGCGTGATAACTCAATATTTATCTAGTAACTCTTATTCTTATCAAGCTTTACCCAACGAGTGGATAAATTTAAGTAATGTAACTCGCAATGGCAATGGACAAGCTCGTTTTATCGCTGCTCAATATAGGAGTTCAAAAAAAGATATTTCTTTTAATGCTTATTCCAATGGTGAACTTGAATTTTTACTGAATATTGAATCAGATTCCTCAAGAAATATTGGAAGTCTTGCGGTTGTTGTGTATAACCATTTTGGTATCAAGTTGGTAAATGCAGATATTGTATCACTTGGACAAATAATATCTCTTCAGCAGGGAGAAAATATAGTTCAATTAAACATTGAAAAACTACATTTAAAATCAGGTACTTATGTCATTGGTCTTTGGCTTTCCGATTCTTCATTTCATACTATCTTTGATTATATTGAGTCGGCATTTGAAATAGAGGTGGTTGAACTTCCATCCGAAGAGTTTGGTATAACATGTGACGGGTTAGTAACCTGTAACTTTCAAGTATTCTCAAAGCCAATCGCCGATTCAAATCTAAATTTAAAAACCTAGAAATAATTCACTGAGAGACTTCTAGAGATAGTCTGATGTTTATTTAATACAAAAAAAGACATCCCTTTTGATACAAGATAGATAAGAGAGAAGGCATGGAAAAGCAAAATGTTCTTTATTTCACAAGTTATCCTTTAGATTCTAATAATGGTTGTGGAATGGCACTTTTAAATGATATTTATCAATTATCTCAAATAGAAGATATCAACCTTTATGTTGCTGTTACTTGTAACGAAAGTAGTCAATTAGAAACTAGAATACAATTAGAAAAACTTAAAGTTAAATATTACTTAACTACTCGCTTAAGCCCTTCTACGAAAAAAGAAAATTTCTTAAAAGAAGTAGTAAAAATATATAAAAGGTTAGTATATAAAATACGATCGACTTTTAGCTTTCAGAATGTAACATACTACAATTTTGAGCGAGCAAAATATGTTTCTGAATACTTAACTGAACTTTGCAAACAACTCTCGATTCAAATTGTTATTGTTGAACAACTATATAGTATTTTATGGTTTAAAAATTTCCTCAAACTTAAACAAAAAAAGATATACCTTGCAACGGATAAAGAGGCAGAATTTTTTAAGGCTCTTGCTCCCCATAATTGGTTTAATTACAAATCTCAATCTAGCATTTTTATTAGTTATTTAAGACTTAAGATTTTTGAAAAAAAAGTCTGTAAATTGGCTGATAAATGTATATTTATGTCCGAAGCAGATATTCCCAAATATTTACTAGCTAATCAAAAAGTATCGATCAATTCACAAATACTTCCGCCTAAACTCGGCGGCTGGCGTTATACAAATTCAAAGACAGTTTTCTTTGCTGGTAATATTAATTTCTATTTCAATTTTTTAGCTGTAAAATGGTTAATTTATGAATTATCTCCGAGATTATTAAGACTAAATAATACAATAAAAATTGTGATCGCTGGTACAGATTTTCATAATATACCCAAAGATTGGACTATAGAAAATAACGTTCATATTCCTGGTTTTATTCCTAAAAAACAGCTTGAGAATTTGTTTGAGACTTCCGATATTTTTATATGTCCTATTGATAATGATTTTTCAGTGAAAATGAAATTAGTTGAATGTGTTTCTTATGGAATGCCTTTCTTTGCAACTGAACCTTGTCTTAAAGCATTACCATATTTATCTGGATTGCCAATTTTAGATATTAATAAACCTGACGAAGCAGCAGCTTATATTTGTGATACTTTATCGAGAAAAGAAGTCTTAGAGCAATTAAGTCAACGAATCTTAGAAGATGCTTTTAATTTTGCGAATACTCGAAAAGATTGGTGGACAAAAGCTGTTTTAGATATGTAAATATTTAACTTTAAATATTGAGATAATTATCAGAATTAATTTATCTCAATTGATAAAAATTATCAAACACTAGTTATTACAACATAACCAAAATGACTACTTTCCATCAATCAGTTTTAGTTACTGGGGTAGCGGGATTTATTGGTCGTTACGTTGCTCGGTATTTCTCAGAGCAAGGCTGGTCGGTAATAGGCGTTGATAATTCGCCTCCTGAAAATGCTCCCCTTCACAACTTAACAGTTTATCATCGTCTCAAATTACCCGACCCCTCTTTAAATAACTTATTAAAGGAATATTCTCCTAACATTTGCATTCATTGTGCAGGGCGTGCTTCTGTTGGCTTATCGATTATAGAACCAGATATTGACTTTCAATCTAACACAGCTTTAACTTTTGAAATTTTAAATGCGTTGCGAATTAATGCGCCTAGATGTCGATTTATTTTTCTTTCTAGTGCAGCTATTTATGGAAATCCAGAGTCATTACCTATTGGAGAAACTCAACGCTGTAACCCCATTTCTCCGTATGGATTTCATAAGTTACAAAGCGAACAACTATGTTTAGAATTTAGCAAAGTTTATGATTTACCAACTGCAAGTGTCCGAATTTTTTCTGCTTATGGCCCGGGTTTACGCCGTCAAGTCCTTTGGGATATTTGCCGACAAGCAATTTATCAACCCATAGTTAAGTTACAAGGAACTGGCAAAGAAAGCCGTGATTTTATTCATGTACTCGACATTGCCAAAGCTTTATTAGTAGTAGCAACTTCTGCACCAATGCAAGGAGAAACATATAATTTCGCAAGTGGAAGAGAAGTTACAATTTCAGAACTAGCGGAGATGGTGTTTAAATCCTTAGACTACAAAGGTAGTGTTGAGTTTGATGGAATGGTTCCTGTTGGAACCCCCATTAATTGGCAAGCTGATGTTACAAAATTAGGAAGTCTAGGAATAACCGATTTTTTATCTTTAGAGCGGGGTGTCCGTGTTTATGCAAATTGGAGTTATGCAGAACTGTTGGGCATATAGTTCTTTTTTCAAAAAGCCATACTCATTAAAAGAATTTTTATCATGAACACAGAACAGTTAAAACTAATCGTTCAAAAGATATTACCATCTCCTACCCACCACTGGCTAAAGTCTCAATATAATAAGGTACGCCTGGGTACTCTACAAAGCTTAAAACCTATAAATTCAGGTTGGGGTTTTGAACAAGGAAAACCAATTGACCGCTACTATATTGAGAATTTTTTGGGTCGCTATTCAAATGATATTTATGGACACGTATTAGAAATTGGAGATAACTATTATACTCAGCAATTTGGAGGCGATCGCGTTACTAAAAGCGATGTATTGCACGTTCAAGATAACCCCAATGCAACAATCATCGCAGACCTAACAGATGCGGAACATATACCATCAAATATATTTGACAGCTTTGTTTTGGTTCAGACGCTTCAGCTAATTTACGAAGTGCGACTAGCGCTGAAAACAACCTACAGAATTATGAAACCAGGAGGTGTTGTTCTGGCAACGTTTCCGGGAATCACACCACTAAAAGATCGGGAATGGAACAATTGCTGGTGTTGGAATTTTACAGCCCTATCTGCACAGCGACTGTTTGAGGAGGTTTTTCCTAAAGAGAATATTCAAGTCGAAACCCACGGAAATGCTTTGGCAGCCACAGCTTTTCTTCAAGGATTGGTAGTTCAAGATATACCCAAGGGAAAGCTAGATTATCATGACCGTAGCTACGAGGTAACTATCACCGTCAGAGCAGTGAAACCTGAGGTGATGGAATGAAAATACTTGGAAGTGACAAATTGCAGCGAACGATTCGACGGCTCCAGAAAAATTTAGCATCCTCTAAGGGGCTGATTTTGATGTACCATCGCGTCGCTGAGGTAGAATTAGACCCCTGGAGTCTGTGCGTAACTCCCCAGTACTTTGCCGAACAACTAGAAGTTTTACAAAAAAAAACCCACCCCATTAGCCTCAAGCAATTCGTGCAAGCGCATCGAGATGGCAAAATTCCAGATCGAGCAGTGGTTGTCACCTTTGATGATGGTTATGCAGATAATCTCCATCATGCCAAACCAATACTTGAGGGCTACAGCATTCCAGCCACGGTTTTCGTAAGTACTGGCTACATAGAAAAAGAGCGTGAGTTTTGGTGGGATGAATTAGAACGGCTACTTTTGCAACCAGGCACATTACCTGAGAAACTCTCTCTGAATATTAATGGTAGCCTTTGTCACTGGGAGCTAGGGCAAGCAGCAAATTACACTGAACAAGACTATCAAAGCGATCGCACTTCTAAAGCCTGGGAAGCTAAACCCGGTTCTCGAATGTCTTTCTATTACTCAATTTGGCAAGTATTACTACCTTTACCGGAACGAGAATGTATAAAAGCTCTAGACGAGTTAGTAATTTGGGCTAATGCCGAATCTACGGTACGCAAGACTCACCGCTCCCTTTTACCGGAAGAGGTGTGTGCTTTGGGGCAAGGGGATTTAGTAGAAATTGGCGCTCACACAGTTACCCATCCATTTCTTTCAGCACAATCAACAGAATTACAAAGGTATGAAATCCAGCAAAGCAAAGCTGCTTTAGAGGAGATGCTCAATTGTCCCGTGACAAGTTTTTCCTATCCATTTGGTAATTACACTCCAGAAACCCTGGAACTGACTCGAACTATTGGATTTGACTGTGCTTGCACTACAACTGAAGACATTGTATGGCGACAGAGCAACAGTTTTCAATTGCCTCGCTTCGGGATTGAAAACTGGAATGGGGAAGAATTTGCCAAGCAATTAGCGAGGTGGTTTCATGGTTGAACAGATAAATAACAAACCGTTAGTTTCCTGCATCATCATCTTTTTGAACGGTATTGAAAAGTTCTTTATAGAAGCAATAGAAAGCATTTTCGCTCAAACCTATGACAATTGGGAACTTTCGTTAGCAGATGACGGCTCAACCGACGAGAGTACAGCTATTGCGTTGCAATATGCCCAACAACACCCTGACAAAGTGCGCTATTTGGAGCATGAAGGTCATCAAAATCGCGGTATGAGTGCCAGGGTAAGAGCATCTCAATCAGGCTTGACGCAAGGAATCAGAAGAATCTAATA
>NZ_CAWUDN010000007.1:0-127879 GCF_963920915.1 Nostoc sp. PCC 9305 | reverse complement strand
GCTCTGGTTAAATTTTCGTTACATACTTATAAATTTTCCCGCCGACTTACTTACTTTAAAACAATATTTGAATGAGTAGTAATGATAAACTGGTTTGTTTTTGATTTTTCAAGAATAAAATTTAAGAGCTTTTTTAACGCCTTGGGATGAATGTCATTTTCTGGCTCTTCTATCAAAAATAGCTGGTCTTTAGCCATACAAAGATCCAGAATTAATCCTAAAATGTTTACTATTCCTTCTCCCATTAGCTCTAATGGAATATGATGGAAGTTATCCACAATATATACAGACTTCTTACCGTTATTGGACGGAAAAGAACTTATTTGAAAGCCGAAAATATCCCTACAAGCTTTTACGTACTCATTTTTCGCTGGCAAACCATCTGTAGTAATCCGATCTACTTTGGCGTATAAATTAGAAAAATTTCCTATAACTGAATTTGAATTATGAAGGTTTATACCTTCATTAAATTGCGTAACTTTTCTCTTAGAAAGAAATGGATATATAAAGTTTCTAGGCTCCATATTTACAATACAATTCTGATTAAAATCAGTTCCATTAGTAATTAGCCCCTGATTACTAATAGTGATTTCAAGATAAGTTTTGTTATCAATTGAATTAGCAATTACTGGATTAAAATATTTATTTATATTCCCTTCAAAAGTAAGTATTATACCTCCAGTCTCCTCATTTATCCTTATATCTTGTGTCGTAAATGACGATCTGTCTTGCAGGAAAAGTAATGTTCTTAATATTGTTGTTTTCCCACTATTATTCTCTCCTACTATTAAATTTATGCTTGGAGAAAGCTCGATTTCTGCATTTTCATAAGCTCTTACATTACTTAACTTTACTTTATGTATCTTCATTTTTTACTTATCTATATATATATTGCACTAAAAAATTTGTACGCGATCGCTAGAGGAGTTTTGTCGCTGGGTGTACCGCTTCATGGGCAATGCTCAGTTCATCTCTCCTCAACATCTAGCTGAACAACATCAGAAATTTGCTCGTGCATTAATAGATCGGTATTCTTCCAAAGCCATATAAATTAAGATAATTGACCCACATAACTTTAATGCTGGGCGACAGTCAAAGTGTAGGCACTGGCTAATTAGTACAAAAATCTAATCTAACCCGAAGTTTCGGGTTAGTAGTAGTTCATACTCAATCTTCATTCCGTAACTGCCAGACTGCACCAAAAGCTGCCCCAGCCCCAGCTAACAATCCAGTACTCATTCCTTGGATAGTTTTTTGGAATGGATCTTGAGTTAGGCACTCACTTGTAACCTTACTGTCTTCCAGGCAAAGACTACTTTCTGCCCAACCAGCAGTACCTCCTAAAATTACACCAGTGATACTACAGGAAACAATTAGCAGCAAAAGACGTTGTGTTTTTCTAGCCATAGATGGATGTTTTACTCAATTTTGTATTTTAGACTTTAAATTGGATAGGTATGTAAATACACTTGGATTTAAATCAAAAATTTCAGATTTTTCCATACTTGAGCCACTATTTAAGCGGGCTGCTTCAGTAAAATTCCAAATCTAAAATTCTGTCAAAGGTTGGAAATTGTAGTTTACTCTCAACTACTTTACACATCCAGGCAAAAAATGTCAGCTGGTTTATGGCTGGCGAGGCCAACTCATGCGCCTCGCCGTAATGATCTGTCAAGTTTAAAGTGATGGGTAAACAATTTCGTAGTAAGGGTTTTAGTCCTGAGAAAACAAGGACTAAAACCCTTACTACAAATCCTCAAAACTAGTTTGACGTAGTATTGCATGAGTTGTTGCTCACTGATGCTCAAAAAAATATCTACTCAATCTTCAAGTTGAAAGGCAAGCGGGCGTATACCCCCTGTGGAGCGTTCATCTTGTGCAGAATCTCTACTTCCTGTTGTAATTTCTGAAATTCAGCGGTGAGGGCATTGGATTGTTTGAGTTGCGTCCCCTTAATTCCGAAAGCAGTCCGCGCTTCTTGTGTTGCCAGCCCAAAAAAGCGTTCTCCTGATTACGACCTTGGCAAGGCCAACTCATCCGCCTCGCTGTTCAAATTAGCCGTATTTAGGCAAAACTCCAATAAAATAAAAAAATCTGTGTATTTAGATACTTTTTAGAGATTTTTTTCCTAAATGTCATGTTATTGTAACTTAAGCAAAGGCTTGCTCAATCAATTCAAGGAGTCATGAGTATCGAGTGGTTGATTCATGATCGATAGTAAAAAAGTTCGGTTGAAGTGGCAAAATTATTGGTTTAAAACCTTTGGTAGATGGCGCTCGTGTCCGCTAACCTGTCCAATAGAAAGACCTCATCATCGGCATGTTTTTTGGAGTTGGATCGGTAGTTTTTTAGCCATCACAGCAACGTCCTACCTTGCTGTCAAAACTAATTCTCCTTTGCTGATGGCTCCTTTTGGTGCTACAAGTGTCTTGATCTTTGGTGTCCCTGACAGCCCTTTGGCTCAACCTCGTAATGTCATTGGGGGTAATCTTTTAGCTGCTATAGTGAGTCTGATAATTCTGCATTTTTTCGGTTCCTCTCCCTTGGCAATGGGAATGGCTGTTTCTAGTGCGATCGCAATTATGCAGTTTACCGGAACTGTACACCCACCTTCAGGTGCTGTTGCATTAGTCGTTATGATGACGAAACCGGACTGGCAATTTTTGCTAACACCTGCCTTTGAGGGATCGATGATTCTAGTACTATGCGCTGTGATCTTTAATAATTTAGCAGCAGAAAGGACGTATCCAAAACACTGGTTATAACATTAATCTCTAGAGCAAAATTAATCGTATCAAGTACAAAATGTAGGGGCAATTCATGAGTTACCCCTACAAAAAATTACTCAATCTTCAAGTTAAAAGGCAAACGGGCGTAAACTCCTTGCGGATCGTTCATCTTTTGCAGAATCTCTACTTCCTGTTGCAATTTTTGGAATTCAGCGGTGAGGGGATTGGATTGTTTGAGTTGCGCTGACTCAATTCCGAAAGCAGTCCGCGCCTCTTCTGTTGCACGCCCAAAAAAGCGTTCTCCGAAGCTGCTAGTGCGAGGATATTCTTGCACTTCCCAGTCGTCTCCTAGTTTCGCCTCCTTGGCAGTGTATGCGATCGCAGTATTCAAACCACCAATTTCATCTACCAAACCAATTTCTTTGGCCGCCTCACCCGACCAAACCCTTCCTTGGGCAATTTCTGCTACTTTTTGTTCTGGGAGTTTCCGACCTTGAGAAACTTTATTCAGAAACATATTATAAATACGGTTAACACTGCGCTGATAAATTTCTAACTCTTGAGGCGATTTCGGACGCGAAACTGTTTGACTATCAGCATAGCGTGCGGTTTTCACTGAATCCCAAGTAATACCATTATTATTAGCCAGCTTTTCCCCATTGAATAAGATCCCAAACACCCCTATGGAACCTGTAATGGTATTTGGTTCGGCAAAAATGCGATTAGAGTCGCTAGCAATCCAATAACCACCAGAGGCGGCGACATCACCCATTGACACTACAACTGGTTTTACCTCACGAGTTAATTTCACTTCTCGCTGCATGACTTCGGCTGCGGTAGCACTACCACCAGGACTATTAATTCGTAATACAACAGCCTTCACATCTTTATCTTGTCGCAACTTGTTGAAGATTTTCGCAAAGCGATCGCCTCCTACTTGCCCATCTTCTCCTTTACCATCGACAATCTCGCCCTCAGCATAAACAACGGCAATTTGATTTTTGGAGTTACGTTCTACACCCAAAGATTTACCAGAAACTTGTGCGTAGCTATTTAGGCTAATTTGTCGGAATGTTTTGTCTTCTTTATCGCTATTTGTAAACTTTTTCAGGTCAGCGACAACTTCATCGGGGTATTGTACTAGATCGACTAAACCGTTAGTTTTGGCTTGTGTGGCTTCTAGTAAGGACTGATTATCTGCGATCGCTTGCAATTTATTGGGTTCAATTTTCCGACTTGCGCCGACAGCAGTGCGCCACTCTCCCCAAACATCATCCAACAATTTCTGAGTTTGTTCGCGATTTTCTGGACTCAATTTGTTGAGAATAAATGGTTCAACGGCTCCCTTAAATTTCCCGACTCGCACAACTTGAACGCCAATGCCATACTTCTGCAATGCTCCTGCTAAAAACATTGGTTGTGAACTCAAACCGTTGACTTCCATCATTCCCAGAGGGTTAAGGACAATGGAATCTGCCACTGAACTAACGTAATATTCTTTTTCACTCCAATCACTGCCGTATGCCACAATCTTTTTCCCCGCAGCGCGAAACTCTTCCAGCGCTTTCCGAATTTCTTTCAGGGAGGCATAGCCGACGTTACCAGCTTGGCTTGTGTTCGTTGCATCCACATAGATCCCGACAATGCGCGGATCGCGCCGCGCCTTTTCCAATGTTTCCACAACTTTGCGGAGTGCCATCCTATCTTCATCCACACCTGAAATTGTGTTTTGAAACAGTTCCCCGGAACTAGGTTCGTTATCAGTAATTTTCATTGACAAGTCAAAAACCAACACTGACTTATCTTTTACATTTGGCCCAGTATCTTTAGACGAGCTAGCAGCCAATATCAGCAAGAACAGTCCAGTGGTTCCCAAACCACCGAAAATAATTAGTCCTAGTAAAGTGCCAACTAAACTAGCAAAAGTTTGTTTGATAAAATTACGCATTAGTTATTTAGTTATTAGTTATTGGGCAAAACAGTTCCGTTAGCGGTAGCGGGGCATTAAGCCAGTTCCGAGTAAAAAAGTGAGATTCCCCACTCATTACTCATTACTCATTACTCAACACTCTTAAGGGACATTGGGCATTTACAAATGACCAAATGACCTATTTACCTATTCTATGCGCTGTAAACTGCCAGAGTGCTTTAACTGATACAAGGTAGCATTGCCAGTACAAAATAAGACTGTGGTGATTTCAGCGATTAATACTTCAGCGAGTTCGGCTACTGCTGTCTCTGATATTGCTGCTGCTTGCAAGAAAGGCATTGCTAAACCAGCTATATCTGCTCCCAAGGCGATCGCAGTTGCAACATCCAATCCATGACGCAAACCTCCTGAAGCAATTAAGGGCACATTTGGAGCGATCGCTCTAATAGTTGTAATGCACTCTGCCGTCGGTAAACCCCAATCGGCAAAAGTCATCCCTAAGCGACGTTGCAAGGGATTTTCTGCCCGTTCGCTTTCTACTTTTGCCCAAGAAGTACCCCCTGCACCTGCCACATCAATAGCTGCTACTCCGGCGGCGATGAGTTTGTTGGCGATCGCTGCTGAAATGCCGTTACCAACTTCCTTCGCAATTACTGGCACTGGCATTTTGCCGCATAAATCAGATATCTTGTCAAGCAAACCCCGGAAATTAGTATCGCCTTTGGGTTGAATGCACTCTTGTAGAGGGTTAATGTGTAAAATCAGGGCATCAGCCTCTAAAATATCAACTACGCGCAAACATTCATCTAAGCCGTACTTGTAGTTAAGTTGTACAGCCCCCAAGTTCGCAAATAGCAGAACGTCAGGGGCATACTTGCGGACAGCAAAAGTATCAGCCACCTGGGGTTTTTCTACCGCTACCCGCTGAGAACCGACACCCATCGCAATTTTGTAGTGTTGCGCGACTTGCGCCAGACGTTGGTTAATCATTGCGGCTTGTTCTGTTCCGCCAGTCATGGAAGAAATTAACAAGGGTGCGCCAAGGTGTTTCCCCAGGAAAGTTGTACTGATATCAATATCGTTGTGGTTGAGTTCGGGTAAGCAAGAATGGGTAAAGCGATAACGTTCCAGTCCATTGGTGATTTGGTGAGACTGAACATCTTCTTCTAAACAGATCCGAATGTGATCGGCTTTGCGATTCTGAGTTTGTGCAGAGATATTGGTAGGGGCGTTCACTAGTGGGTATGGCTAAAAGTATTGGCTTGCGATCGCTATTGTTACATTGTCTGCAACCGTATTTGTATAACAAAAATATTTATTTTCGCTATCTTTCGGGTACGTTACGCTATTGATAACATATCCATTCCCTCATTTTATGAGTTAATTAATATGGTTTTACAAACAGAAAAGCACTACACCCCAGAAGAATATTTAGAATTAGAAGAGAAGGCTGAATATAAAAATGAATACAGAGATGGAGAGATTATACCTATGACAGGGGGGACAACTAACCACAATAAGATTGCAGGTAATTTTTATAGAAGGTTTCCCCTGACTGTGCAAGGACAAGATTATGAGATTTACATAGGGGATGTGAAATTATCAATTCCTCGTTATCGCCTTTATACTTATCCTGATATTATAGTCATCAAAGGTAAGCCTATTTATGAGGGAACAGGTACAACAACTATTACTAATCCTTTATTAATTGTTGAAGTCTTATCAAATTCAACTAAAAATTATGACAAAACAGATAAGTTTAAATATTATCGTTCAATTCCTGGTTTTCAGGAATATATTATGATTGACCAATATAGTTTTGCTGTGGAACAATTTGCCAAGCAAGCAGAAGGTCAATGGATTTTTAAGGAATATGAAGGTGAAGATGCAATTTTAGTCTTAGATTCTATCGATTTTCAAATTACCTTGCGTGATATTTATGAGCGAGTTGATTTTGAGTTGATTGAAGAATAAGACTGCGATGACATGGGCATCATTCATCGCGAATGATGCCTATTTGTTACTCATTACGCCGTCTGTGTAGAAGCCGCTTTTGAGTCTGCGGTGGATTTTAACCGGGTGATTGTGGCTTTACGAATGCGTAGGCGTAGCCCGCCGCAGGCATCGCTTTTGCGTACTCCGCCTGTCATTTCGTATTCCCGGCTGTCTTTGCCATACTTCAACACCACACCACTGACTAAGCGTTCTGAAGTTTCGCGAATGGTCTTTTCAAGGGTTTCTATTTCTGCCTTTGCTGTGTCAAGGGCGATTAACATCATATTATATTGGTCAATCTGGTTGCGAAGCTGCCCGGTTAACTGGGTTAAATGATTTACACTGATGGAATCACCAAAGTCGAGGCTAGAATCAATTGATTTAAATCCAATTACTCTCTGTTCGGTTTTTTCTAGCACGTTAGAACTTCTTTTTTTGCGTGGCATCAATGCACTCCTTTTACTAAACTTTATCTCTCTAGAGTGTCTCAATGGGGCAGTCTAGTTAGTGGTTCAGTAAAACTTGCAAAATAAGAACAAGAGAGACGCGATAAATCGCCGTCTCTACAAAGCGTTTTTGTCATCTATTATGATTTTTATCAAAAAACCCGATCCCAACCGGATTGCACGCAATCGAGAAACGTAACAAATAGATCATACATCTTGTAGAGACGCGATTCATCGCGTCTTCATCCCACGATTCATCGCGTCTTAAACCAAGGATGTATTGCAATCATTAATTAAACTGGTATTAGATTTTTTCATGCAATTAAACCGGATTCTTGTATGAATCAACCAATATAGCCACAGCCCCTCTTTGCAAACAAAAAAGGGCTTATGTTATTATTCCTCCTCAGAACGGCGATGCTTGGGTAACAGGCTCTTTTTCTGTTTTTCTTGCAAACTGCTGGCTTGTCTCACAAGTGAAATCGACTCCTTAACGACCCATAGTAAAACCGTGATTGGTGAGTCTCCTTGCTGAATTAGGTTTTCGGCATTTACGCCAATTAACATCACTTGTATTGCAAGCAAGAAAGCGATCGCTCTTTGACTTGCGTTTTGATGCTTGTTTTTCATTTCGTACCACCTAAATGTCTTGAATACAAGCATCTCTTTGGGGTGGTGAACGCAATCAAGGCGGATAAAATCTCGTTAAAATCAGGAATACATGGGTTTGGGGTGGTACATTCAATTAGGGGTAGCCCCAAACTTTCTGGTATTTGTCTTCGACTGTCATGCCGAAAAAGACTTACGGTTCTCAAGTACAAGCACGGGTAAAGCGCCTTTTAGAGGCTTTACTTGATTTGGCTAATTGGGAATTTGAAGACAGTAAGTTTGATATTAAATTCACGTGGAAACCAGAAGCCAGTACCAACCCGAAGCTGATAATCGAGACAACCCTGGTAGCTTTGGAATATCTGACAGAAAAAGATAAATATCCAAGCAAGTTAAGCAAAACGCAAATTCGAGAAGCGCTGAATCTGCTGGAAGACTTTTTGAAGATTCTAGAGGATAACCGCGTCCAAACCAGGGGTGTTGATAGTTGGCACTTCACCCTGAAACTGTGGTCAAAAGATAAGGAAAAGAACCTGAAGCAATTTGACCAAGCATGGGAAGCTAGTAAACCTGAAAAATCTAAAGCTTCACAGGCGAATTCCCAGAAATCAAACGAGTCTTACTGGCAAGAAATCTGCGACGCTATGCTGGAAAAGCACAAGCGTCTCACCACAAATGAGTTGCTGGGTGCTGATGATGACGATACATTTGAGCTAGAGGCAATTCATGTCCCTTTAGCATTGGTGGAGCGTAAAAAACCGAACAAGTACGGCGAGGATATTTCCCCAGAACAAGGTTCACGACTTTATGAACCGAGTTATGAAGAGAAGCAGCGATTTGAACATGAGGCTTTTTTAGAGCAAATTATCCGTGATGGTGTTGGTAAAACTCAAGGACACCGCATCGCTTTAATTGGGGAACCGGGTGCGGGAAAAACTACTCAGTTGCAAACTATAGCTTTTTGGATATTAGACAACAATCTGGGTTTACCAATTTGGATTTCTTTGGCAGACTTGCAAGGAAAGAGTGTAGAAAATTATCTGCTGCAAGATTGGCTGAAGAATGCTTTAGAAGTGGTGCGTGTAAAAGAAGAACAGGAAAACGCTTTTGCAGATTTATTCAAGAATAATCGTGTGTGGTTGTTGTTGGATGCAGCAGATGAAATGTCCTCACCCCAACCATTAACTGAGATTTCCCAGCAGTTGACGGGATGGGTGAAAAATGCGCGGGTTGTGCTGACTTGTCGCGTGAATGTTTGGGAAGCAAACGCCGGCGCTTTAGAAAATTTTGAGACGTATCGGTTACTCAATTTTGCATATCCGCAACAAGTGCAAGAGTTTATTCGGCGTTGGTTTCACAACAAGGATGCAGACAAAGGCGAAAAATTATGGCAGGAATTAGATAAAGCTGAACGTCAGCGCATCCAAGATTTAGTGAAAAATCCTTTGCGGTTAGCGCTGTTGTGTAGCACTTGGCAAGGTTCCGATAAAGGTTTACCGAAAACTAAAGCCGAACTTTATCAGCATTTTGTGGAAGAGTTTTACAGGTGGAAAAAAAATCCCTTTTTGAAGACTCAAAAGCAGCAACAAACACTAAACGTAGCACTGAGAGATTTGGCAAAGCGGGCAATTGACACAGAAACTTCTCGCTTTCGGTTGCGCCATAAGTTTGTAAGTAATGAATTGGGCGATCCAGAAGAGGAGGGTTCTCTATTTTGGTTGGCGCTAAAGTTGGGATGGCTAAATGAAGTTGGACTGGCTGCGGAATCACCAAAAGAGAAAGTTTACGCTTTTTATCACACCACATTTGAGGAATATTTTGCAGCGTTGGCGATTGAGAATTGGGACGAGTTTTTGAATCATGATCCCGACAACCCCGCGCAAGGGGTTTATCGCATTTTTGCGCCGCAGTGGAAAGAAGTGATTTTGCTGTGGTTAGGGCGACGAGAAGAGAACTTAAAACAACAAAAGCAAGAGTTTATTGATGCTTTGGTAAACTTTCAAGATAGATGTGGCAACTGGGAGAGAGAAAATGTAGACAAAGGCTTTTATGAGTATCAATCCTATTTTTTAGCTGCGGCGGGAATTGCGGAGTTTAAAGATTGTTCTCAGGCAGATGAAATCGTAGCGCAAATTGTCAAGTGGGGCTTTGGTTATTCACCAGAAAAACAGAAGTGGGTGAAATTTATTAAGCCAATTGAAGATACATCTCAGTTAGCGCTGCAACAAACAGAACGCACAACAGCGATCGCTGTCTTAGTACAACTGCTAAAATTTCCAAATCTTGATGATGACACGTATAAACTAGTGGTAAGAAACTTAGGGTGGATCGGCACAGGTAATGAAAAAGCGATCGCTGCCTTGGTGGCAGTGCTGCAATCAACAACTGTGGATGACTTCACCCGTAGGCTGGCAACAGAAAACTTAGGGTGGATCGGCACAGGTAATGAAAAAGCGATCGCTGCCTTGGTGGCAGTGCTGCAATCAACAACTGTGGATGACTTCACCCGTAGGCTGGCAGCAGAAAGCTTAGGGACAATCCACCCAGCTGCCTTGGTGGAACTGCCGCAATCAACTGATGTGAGTAACGACAAGCGTTGGGCAGCAGCAAAAATGCCAGGGACAATGGAGACATTTAACAATGTGTATGACATCATCATGGGAACAGTCAGATCAGCAGCTCTGGATCAGCACTTCCGTATGATGGCAGCAGGAAGCTTAGGAACAAGCGACCCAACCGCCTTGGTGGCACTGCTACAATCAACTGATAAATACGAGCTTTGGGCGGTAGCAGAAAGATTAGGGACTATCGGCACAGGCAATGAATTTGCGATCGCTGCTTTGGTGGAACTGCTGCAATCAACAACTGTGGATGACTTCACCCGTAGGCTGGCAGCAGAAAGCTTAGTGACAATCGGCACAAACAATGAATTTGCGATCGCTGCCTTGGTGGAACTGCTGCAATCAACAACTGTGGATGACAAAACCCGTAGCCAGATAGCAGAAAGCTTAGGGACAATCCACCCAGGCAATGAATTTGCGATCGCTCCCTTAATCGAGTTAATCGGCAAACCACAACTGGATGATCTTACCCGAAGGCAAGCGGCATCTAGCTTAGAGAAAATTATTTTAGAGGAACAGATGCCGAGTGTTGTCACCATTTTGAAGGATTACTTATCACCTGAAACTTACAAAAATGACCTTGAGCGATTTGCTCATTGCTACGAAGTTATCTGGAAGTGCGCGCAAAGTATGCCCTACCCCGCTTTTTATCAAGCTTGGCATCAACAAAATAAAGTGAAAGATGGAGAGTAGGAAAGAAAAATACTTCCTCCAGCCAAAACATAAGCGAAATGTAGAAGCAGCAATCCCTTGTAAAGACTCGATTCATCGCATCTCGTAAGAGTCTCGTAAATCTATCGCGCCCGACTTTCCGCAATCCAGGGAATGCGTAGGCGTAGCCCGTCGCAGACATCGCCCCTAATAAAACAGATATTGCGATCGGAATGGGAATGCGTAGGCGTAGCCCGCCGCAGGCATCGTTTTTGCGATCGCCCCTTGTAGAGACGCGATTCATCGCGTCTTCTTCCTGATTCATCGCGTCTTCTTCCTTCCCATCATTTACATAGCGCAAATAATTCCGAGTTTTTTGGGTTGGCAATTACATCAATGCAAAGCAATAATTGCATAAATTTTTGTATCAATCAAAGATGTAATTATGAATCATTACGAGCCTCAATCAGAAAACGACAAACCTAAATACAAAGGTAAATATCGAATTGATTCAACACGTTTGCCAGCATGGAGTTATGCTAGCAATGCCGGATATTTCGTTACCATTTGCACTGACGGCAAGAAATGCTTTTTTGGTGAGGTTGTGCAGGGTGAAATGCAGCGATCGCCAATTGGAGAAATTGCTCATAAATTGTGGTACGAGATTCCTATTCATTTTTCTAATTGCCAGATAGATTCGTTTTGCGTCATGCCTAATCATATTCATGGGATTTTGGTTATTAATCAAATACGAGAAGGAAGCGCGATGAATCCACGAACACAGGAAGAAGACGCGATGAATCGCGTCTCTACAAGTGAACGGGGGGATGGGCAACGGGGTGGGGTTACTGGGTTATTTAATCCGATGTTATCTAAAAATTCTCTTTCTAAAATTATTAGATGGTACAAAGGACGATGTTCATTTGAAATTAATCAAATATATGAAGGTTTTGGATGGCAAGAAAGGTTTCATGACAACATAATTCGTAATGAATTCGCCCTCGATCAAATTAGACAATATATTATCAATAACCCAATCAATTGGGAACGCGATCGCGAACAACCACCCCATTCCCCCTTGTAGAGACGCGATGAATCGCGTCTTCTTCCTGATTCATCATCGCATTCTTTATTGACGCGTATAACGATGTTTCACCCCAATAGGAAAATATTCAAAATCACCCATTGGCGTTAATGTAACCTCTGGTATTTGATATTCTGCGGGAACATAATTAGCAAACTCGCTATTTAGACGTAGCAGTTGTGAAAGAATAGAAGATGCGATCGCAAGTCTTTGATCTTCACTACCCTCTACCCCTACTGCTAATTCCACAACTACAGATAAAAATCGATTTTTGTCAGCATCTTCCTTCACCTGCAACACGAATTTACCCGTCACCCATTCTTGAATTCCTGGTTGTTCTAATCCCACCGTTACATTTTCGGGATAGATATTCGCACCAAAGTAAGAAACTGTAAAATTAGAACGCCCAAAGACATAAACGAAAGGTAGCTGATGAATACCTCTAGCTGATTCTTGAGTATCAGAACAAAGATTTTCAAGCGGGTTAAATCCCCATTCTGCTAAAAATTGCAGCATAGCGTCATAACTAATTATCCCGCCAGTATCCAAGATGTCATAACGTACTAAGGGAATACCGTTATCTCCCGAAAACAGCAAACCGCCATCTTGAACTTCAAAAAAGCGAGTGAAAGGATCGTATTGTACTAATGTGGGTAAACGCGATTCCCCAAATAAAGCTCTAGCTGCATCAGGATTTTCTGCCAAAAAACGACGGATACAGATACTTAAGGGTGTTTCATTACCCAAAACTCCTGCATCCGCCGTACCGTAAAGCGATGCAAAATCATAGCAAGGATTCCGCGAACCAACTCTTTGAGCAACTAAACTCCGCCATTCTTCACTAAATACTTCTCCCGCCATCACTAATTTAATCTGATATTGCTGCCACTCCACACCACGAGCGATACCAGTATCAATCACATCTTTTAAAAATGGCGGGTATCCCAATAACACCACTTGTTCAAATGCTGAACCAAGTTCTTGGACAACTCGCAATATTTCTTCTTTGTTGTTACCAGGAGTAATTACAGTGATGAGATAACCTTTGCTAGCAAGATAACGACAGCAATTAGTGGTAAACATTCCACCTACCCAAGTGCCCAAAGTGAAACAAATCACTGCTAGGGTACGTCTGCTATCTGAATAGAAACTATCGTGAAAAATCTGTTCAAAGCGTGTGGCGATTTGGAGTTCATCTGTGAAAAAACGAGGCCAAAATGTCGGTTTACCACTAGAACCTGATGAAGCAGCTATCATGTCGCACGCTTCTAGTTGTCCGTTACGGCACAAGTCAGCTAGAGGATAACGCAGTATATAATTTTGTTTAGCGATCGCTGGTAGTTTTTGAAACTCCTCTAAGGTTTGAATAGTCGCGGGATTAATTTCCCTTTCTGCTAAAAACGCCTTGTAGGCAGGTACATTAGCCGCCACATCGTGAAATAAACTCAAAGCTGCCGAAGTTTGAGTGTTGAGATGCCTTTGCAGTAAGGTTTCTAGGGGGGTAGACAAAAAATCTTCAAATGCTTTAATTACTTGCTGCTGTCTTGATTTGCCGTTCATGACGCTTGCTTATTTATCCTGAAGTAGAACCAACATCGTTAAAATAATTCGTAATTCGTAATTCGTAATTCATAATTCGTAGAATATCCGAAAATGAGGGTATGCGCGTTGTAGTCATTCAATAAAACCTTAATTTATCCTTCAGCACCATGCAGCTCTATTGCAGTAAACAACACACAAATAATGGTAGTAACCGCTTTTGCACCCATTGTGGTGAACCATTACCTCTTGCTGTGGGACAGGTTGTGGATAATCGCTATCAAATTATCCGTCATCTAGGACAGGGCGGCTTTGGACGCACCTATTTGGCGGAAGATATCAATAAATCCCATCAAACCTGTGTGCTGAAGGAATTTGCACCCCAAGTACAAGAAATTCAAGATTTACAAAAAGCTAAAGAGTTATTTGAGAGAGAAGCGAATGTCCTGAAAAAACTCCAGCATCCACAGATTCCGCGTTTTCACGCCTCGCTACAAGTGAAGATAGGCAGTAAAGATTTTTTCTTTTTAGTGCAAGATTATGTGGATGGTGACAATTACTACCAGTTATTAGAACAGCGTGAAAGTCAAGGAAAAACTTTTAGTGAAGAGGAAGTAATCACCCTCCTGCAACAGATTTTACCTGTATTGTCATACATCCACTCACGAGATGTAATTCACCGTGATATCTCTCCTGATAATCTAATTTGGCGGCGTTCTGATAATTTGCCAGTGCTAATTGATTTTGGTGGTGTCAAGCAATTGCCAGCTTCTCAGGGTTTTTGGCGCACCAAGTTGGTTGGAAATAACACTCTGCTGGGTAAAAAAGGCTACGCTCCAGAAGAACAGCTACGGCAGGGTAAAGCATTTTTCAGTAGTGATTTATACTCTTTGGCAGTAACAACATTAGTGTTACTCACAGGTAAAGAACCGCAGAAACTATACGATAGTTATCAGGGAATTTGGAGGTGGGGAAAGGAAATCCAAGTTAGTCCCAAACTAGAAGCAGTGTTAAAAAAGATGCTGGCTTATCGACCGAGCGATCGCTATCAACGAGCCGAGCAAATTCTCCGAGATTTACCGTCGCCAACTGCGACTAAATCTCCAGCTAATTATATTACCACCAAGATTAAGACGATGGTCGTTGCTCCGGGAAGACAACGTGCCAGTGCGGTTATAAGTAGATTTCAGAACAAAACGCAAGCGATTGCTAAACCGAGAACTTTCCCTGTTTGGATTCGCCCTTTTGTGATGAGTCTAGGGGGGACGGCTTTAGTTGGATTAACTTTAGCGGCGGGAAATGCAGCCATTCGGGCTGTAACTTCAATCACCATCCCATCAATTTCATTACCTTCATTACCGCAAATCCCACAGTTTCCAACTGGTAAACCAGCCGGCGACAAAGGAAAAAATAGCGACCTCCAGAAAATTATCAGTCGTCGTCAAGAGTTAGAAATTACTGAAGGATTTTTTATTCGCACAGTAGATGATTTATTTTATACAAAAAAACCAGAATTAAAAGGACGTAGCCTGACATCTAAACCTGAAGATGCTGGTTTACGAGATGAATGGTCTGATATCGCTGATAATTTATTGGATAAACTAGAACAGGCTGACCTCAGTACAGCAGCTCGTCGGAAACTGGGGAACTATAGTCAAAAAGATTACGATACATGGAGACAACAAGCACGATCGGGGCAGTTTGGGAACTATACAATCGATCAATTGACTAAAGATACCAATGAAAAATTCGATCGCTTGTTTCCCGACCAACAGCGTAGGAAACTCAATCAACAGACTTTTGGTCAAATTTGGTATGCGATCGCAGCCGATCGAGTCAGTAAAGTACAAAGATAAAGTTAGGAGTGAGGAGTTATAAGTTAGGAGTTATGGGTTATGAATTAGGGCAATTCTCTTTATAGACCACGGTTTAAGACACGGAGGAGTGTAGTTAAATCAAGTAGAAAATACTACCCGCTACTCCTTGTTATTATTAACTCCTAACTCTTAACTCCTAACTCCTAACTCTTAACTCCTAACTCCTAACTTTCCAATGAATTCAATCTATTGTTCTAAAGGACATGAAAATTCCCCAGGTAGTCGCTTTTGTCTCCAGTGTGGCGAAAATTTGTTGGATACGCCCATGAGTTATGGTATCCAACCGGGACTGACTTTAGGCGATCGCTATGTAATTGTGCGTCAAATTGGCCAAGGTGGCTTCGGACGCACTTATTTGGCTGAAGATGTCAACCGTTTCCGCGAACTTTGTGTTTTAAAAGAATTTTCCCCCCAAGTTCAAACCGCTTACGTTGTCCAAAAAGCTGAAGAACTCTTCGAGAGAGAAGCAAGTGTTCTTTATAAACTTCAACATCCTCAAATTCCCCGCTTCCGCGAACTGCTACGGCTAAATTTAGGGGGCAAAGAATATCTGTTTTTGGTGCAAGATTATGTAGAAGGGGAAACTTACAATTCTTTGTTAAATACCCGGATACAGCAGGGTTTGCGCTTTACAGAAGTAGAAATACGCCAATTGTTCCAGCAAATTTTACCAGTGTTGGAATACATCCACTCACTAGGAGTAATTCATCGAGATATTTCTCCAGATAATTTAATGCTTCGGACTGTTGACAAACTGCCAGTTTTAATTGACTTTGGCGGTGTCAAACAAGTAGTAGCAACCGTAGCTTCTGAATATTACCAACCCGGTATGGTTGCACCTCCGCCAGCACCAACCTTATTAGGTAAAATCGGATTTGCACCCCCAGAACAAATGCAAACTGGGTTAGTATCTCCCCACAGCGACTTGTATGCTTTAGCTGCAACAATGTTGGTTTTGCTGACAGGGAAACAACCCCAAGAATTAATTGATACCTATACTCTCAGTTGGCAATGGCGACGGGAAGTTAATCTGAGTCAAGATTTGGCACAGGTATTAGATAAAATGCTATCGGCTAGACCAAGCGATCGCTATCAATCAGCCCGTCAAGTACTCCAAGCCCTCAACTCACCCCCAGCAAACTATCCGCCAACTCAATATCCCACTCCACCACAACCCACATCCGCTACCGTCGCCGTCTCCCCACCTCCCCCACCTTCCCCAACCCCTGCATATCCCTCATATCCCTCATCTTCCCCCTCTTCCTCCTGGTGGACACCAACAAAAACCTTCCTGGTGGCGGCGCTAGTCGCTGGTAGTGTGGGATTAATTTGGTGGGGATTGAATGGCAGACGAGATGTAGGGCAAGTCGATCCTAATCCCACAGCCAGCCCCATTCCAACCAGCGAACAACCAACCGATCCTCTAGCGCAATATTCGCCAGCAGAACGAGAACGCAAAGAAAGATTAAGCGATCGCCGTCAACAGTTGGGTATTGACTCTAACTTCTACGTGAACTTGGTGAATCAAATTTTTTGGGACAGAAATCCCAGTTTACGGGGACGTACTCTCAGCAATGGCCCTGAAGATGAGAGTTTGCGGGCAGAATGGGATAAAACAGCTTCAGAATTACTAGAAAAGCTTGCACCACTGAGTAATAATGCCCGCCAAAAACTAGGAACTTACACAACTGCTGAACGCGATCGCTGGAAAGCAGAAGTCAACAAAATCAACGTTGGTAGCCGTTCTTTGTATGATTTGGGAGATACAGCTTTTTTAAGTGTATTTCCTGAGCAGCGGGGTAAAAGTTTTCAAGGTCAGCCCATTGGACAAGTTTGGTATGGATTTGTTAGCGATCGACTCAGTGCAATCCTTGCTGGTACAGCTTTCCAGAAACTTGTCTTCGATCCTGGGGCTACTGGCAAAACAGTCAGCGGTACTCTGCAACCTGGTGGTGGTAAGGTATTCATTGCTGGACTTGCCAAAGACCAATCTCTAGACTTGAAGCTAGAAGCAAATTCCCAAGTCTTGTTATCAGTCTATTCACCCTCTGGCAAAATTCGATTTTTAGAAGATTCTACCAAGCGTAGTTTGTCAACTAAATTACCAGAAAATGGATTTTATGAGTTTGTTGTAGTTTCCACAGCAACGAAACCAGTAGATTATCAACTCACTATTACAGCGGAAAATCCCATCGCTCCCCCACCACCAATACCCACGCCCACGGAAACATCAACGCCGACACCAACTCCCACGCCAACCCCGACACCTACGCCGACACCAACTCCCACGCCTACAGAAACCTCCACACCCGAACCTGAACCTACACCAATACCAACTCCTGAGACAACACCCTAGTACCGCAAGGCGGAATTAAAAATTAAAAATTAAAAATGTTGGGGAAAGGTTAAAGGTTAAGGGAAAATTCCATACCTTTACCCTTTACCCCTTACCCTTTTCCCCACTTCTGCAAAAAGTTTATTGTAGTAGTGTCTTTCAATCTGTTTGCACTACACCTAAACGCAACGCAATTCGCTGGTGCTTCGTTGGATCGTAAGGTCTGCCTCTGTGCATCACCTGTGAGTTGTCCCAAAAAATAATATCTCCTGGCTGCCAAACATGGGAGTAGACTGGCGTGCAGTCTAGAACAGTCGCAAACAAATCCTCCCAGAAACGTTTTGCTTCCTCTGGTCGATCTTCCATACCAACTGCGATCGCAGTGTCCGAACCTAAATATAATCCCTTTTTACCAGTGACTTTGTGAGTGGACACAATCGGATGCAGTTTCTTCGGTATAACAGTATCTACATTGGGTTTTTTAGAAAACATTGGTGGCGAGTGATACATCGACATCTGCTCTAACTGCTGCTGATGTTGAGGATCTAGGTTATTGTACGCTTCTACCATATCGAGGAATTCGGTAGTGTGAGGTTTCCCATCTACACCTTCCGGCACTTGTATCCCATAAAGCATCACAACATATAGTGCGTTCATATCCAGTCCCTCTGTACTGGGGAGACCATCTTTATCATGATGCCATTGCCACGCATATTTCCCGACTGGATCGGGAACCGGCCCTTTAGGATTGCCCAATATATAGACATATTGGCTTTGTAAATCTGGACTAATATCAGGATCTAATGTTTTCGGAGGGCCGCCAAACATAAAATCACCAAAAGTCTGCTTGGCAAATTCTTTTAATTGTTGTGCGGTAAGCTGTTGCTGTCTGACGACTACAACGCCATGTCTCCAAAGTGATTCTTTTAATTCACGCAACTCTAGATTTGTGAGGCAGTTGAGATTGCAACCGCGTAGAACTTCAATTCCAAGTCTTGAGTGATGCTGGATTGTTTGTTGTTGAGTAATTTGAGTCATTGCTATGCATTTATTTTGGTAGCAAACTATCGGATAAAACTATATAGTTAATTAGTGTAGATAGGAAATTTCTGTAGTAGTATCTTATCTAAAAAAGTTGCCCAAGTATATTAAATATTGAAGGAGCTATTAATCAAAGTCTGTCGGTAAATTTGGTTGGCGATAATGTTGAAAAAGTCGATTTATTTGTGCTGGTGTCACACGTCCGAGAGAAAGTTCTGGCAACGCACCTTCAGGGAAAAAACCTACTTCTTCAGTTTCAATACTTGATGATGGCGAACCACCAATAAGTTCGCAGTGAAAAAACAGCTTGTAGACATAAAACGGTAATGGTGGATGTCCCTGTTTGTTTCTGTCATAGACTGCTAAAAGTTTGATAGCGCGTGCTTGATATCCAGATTCTTCATATACTTCTTTCACAACTGCCTCACTGGCAGACTCACCAATATCAGCCCATCCACCGGGTAAAGTCCAGCAGCCGTCTACCCGTTCCTTGACTAGCAATATAGTATCGTCACGAAAAATTGCTCCTCGCACATCAACTTTAGGAGTTGCATATCCGACTTCACGGCTAAATAAATCGAGGACATAAGTGTGTTCTACATTTGAGTAACTCGCCATAATTTCTGTGGCGATCGCTCGTAATTGTTTGTAACGTTCTATATCATAAATACCCTCAGAATAAGTCAACCCATTTTGAGCGATCGCTTGTAACTTCTGTGCCCATTCCAGCCATTTGGTTTCCACAGTTTTTCTCCTATCTACAGTAGAGGCGCACATCTGTGCGCCTCTAACGATGGTTTAATTAGCTAAAACTTGCTGTAACCTCTGTATTAAGCATCATCTAAAGCTGCAATTCCAGGCAACACCTTGCCTTCAAGTAACTCCAAGCTAGCGCCGCCGCCGGTGGAGATATGGCTCATTTGGTCGGCTAAACCAACTTTTTCCACAGCCGCTACTGAGTCACCACCGCCAATGATGGTAGTTGTGCCAGTTTTACCGATTTCGGCGAGGGTATGAGCGATCGCTTCTGTACCTGCCGCAAACTTATCAAACTCAAATACACCCATTGGCCCGTTCCAAATTACCGTTTTGGTATCTGCAAGGGCTTCTTGGAAAAATTTCACCGAGTCTGGCCCAATATCCAAACCCATCCAACCATCGGGGATATTTTCAATGCTAACGGTTTGAGAATTGGCATCTGGGGCAAAGTTATCTGCCAATACCACATCTGTAGGCAGCAATAAAGCAACGCCCCGTTCCTTAGCCTTAGCTTCCAAAGACTTCGCTAGTTCCAGCTTGTCTTCTTCTACCAAAGACTTACCAACATTCAAACCACGGGCTTTGTAGAAGGTGAAAATCATCCCACCGCCAATGATCAGCTTGTCGCACTTCTCCAGCAATGTTTCAATTACGCCAATTTTGCTAGAAACTTTGGAACCACCGATAATTGCCGCTAAAGGACGTTGGGGATTTTCAATGGCATTTTGCAGATATTGCAATTCCTTCTCAACCAAATATCCAGCCACAGAAGGACTGAGGAATTTAGTCACACCTTCAGTAGAAGCATGGGCGCGGTGTGCAGTACCAAAAGCATCATTTACATAAAAATCTGCATTAGCTGCCAATTTTTTGGCAAATTCTGGGTCGTTTTTCTCTTCTTCTTTGTAAAAACGGACATTTTCGAGTAACAGCACTTGGCCATTTTGCAATGCGCCAACTTTCGCTGCAACTTCATCACCAATGGAATCATCAGTTTTAATGACTTCTTGCCCCAGTAACTCAGACAGACGCTTGGCAACGGGAGTTAGGCGTAATTTGTCATCCACACCCTTGGGACGGCCAAAATGGCTGGCGAGAATGACCTTAGCTCCCTTCTGCGTCAAATCTTGGATGGTTGGTAGAGCGGCGCGAATGCGAGTATCGTCAGTAATGTTGCCTTGGTCGTCCACAGGCACATTAAAGTCAACCCGCACTAAGGCACGTTTCCCAGAGATATCAGCCGAAGATAAACTTGCTAAACTTTTTTTGGACACACCAAACTCTCCTGATTGCCTTTTTGTTATTGTTTTGAAAGTAGAACCATCAAGATTTTACCGGAGTCAGGGGTACCCAAGTGACAGATATATTTAAGACGGTATTATTTCCTATCGATCAAAGCCGGGAAACGCGGGAAGCTGCTGATGTTGTCACCAACGTAGTCAAAAAGTACGGCAGTCGCTTGATACTGCTGTCTGTGGTAGAAGAAGCGCCTCCAGACGCACCTAGTGCCGACGATCCAATGGTGTCGCCAGAGGTAGTTGCGAAACTACTGGAAAATGCCCAATCTTTATTTTCTGGGCAAGGAATTCAATCTGAAACCTTGGAAAGGAAAGGCAAACCAGCTTTTACGATCTGCGATGTCGCTGATGAAATTGGGGCAGATTTAATTATCATGGGCTGTCGGGGGCTAGGTTTGACTGAAGAGGGAGCGGATGATAGCGTTACCACTCGCGTGATTAACCTTTCTCCTTGCCCAGTGCTGATTGTGCCTTAGCAGTGTGTTGTGGAATACTGGTATTTAGTGCGATCGCTAATAAAAAAAATTCTGCGGTTGCTATAAAAGGGGGCCGAGGAAGGTTGTCCTAGATTTATTGGTGCTAAATAAAGGCATCAAGTTTTAGCCTTAACCAAGCATTATTAACTCCTGCCTCTTGCCTCCTACCTCCTTAAACCTTAGCGTTCTGAATTTTTTGATTATTATCTAATTTTCTGATTCCTCCAAAAACAATTAACCAAACTACTACAACAATCCAGTGAATTAAAACGATCGCAAACAAAGATCCTGTTAGGGTATATGCAACAGTACAGATAATTCCTAAAAATGCAGCTAAAACAAGAAAAACATGATTGTAAAACGTGGGGATTCCAGCTTTAAAAAATGTTTTAGCATTCAATGGATGATACAAAATAAATAATAATAAACTCACTATTGCCCACAAAGCCCATTGGAACCAATTAATGATTTCGCTAGGATGAGGAAGCAAAAAAACGCGAAACAAAAGTTCTTCAATAATTGCAGGTAAAAATAAACAACGCAATATTAGCAAATATTTATCAATCCAAGTTGCAGACCAAAATTCTATTTGTAAAAATCCAAATTTCCAACCATAAGGTAGAGCAAGAATACTATAAATTATCAGCATAACAACAACAACTAGCCAATCCTTTAACCTCGGAACTACTAAGGAAGCTAAAGTGCGATTTAAAAGAATTGAAAGTGGTGAAATATTCGTAAAAGGAATTTTAATTTGTCCCAAAAGTGCTGTTGGTGCAATGGGTGTAATATTAGATTCCCAACCACCGACTTGATTGGTTCGCAATACTTGCATAGTTGCACCATGTTTTAAAAATATTGCGGCAAGATCGTCGTGTGCAAGCCTAGGCATGATTGTTCGCCATGTTGTCAAACCAGCCCAAATACTACCATCTTGAAATGGTTTCGTTGTTTTTCCTATGCCCGTACCAGCAAGTATACCTGCTTGACTTTGCCAATCAGCGCGAACTATACCCAAGGGTGTTAATTGTTGTTCCAAAGATTGACCTAATTCAACTAGCTGCTGAAAGCGTAATGTTTGCGGGTGATTGGGGTTTGCGCGTATCCAAGTTTGAATTTGAGGAGTTGTAGTAACTTGGTTTTTAATTGTCAGTATTGCAGCATAAAGTGCTTGGCTTGCGTCTTGAATGCATGAGGTAGCAGGTGATACTATTGCACCACCAGTTCCATCGCCAACTCGATAACGTGCCATTGTTACCTGTAATTGTTGCTGGAATTGTTCTAAAGGTGAAAGTTTGACACCATCAAAATCATAATCCTGCGTTACAGGGTCGAATTTAATTAGAATATCTGATACTGGACGTGTTGCCAGCCAACCACGTTGTAAATTACCCATGTAATCAGCCCATGTATGCGTTCCGGCAATAATTCCATCGGGGTTGTGGGCATAGATTTGGTGGTATTTAGTCTCGAAGCGTAATTCGTTAGTAAACTCGTCGCGGACAACTTCTGCAATTCCAAAAGCGAAATGTCCGGTGATAGTATAAGGTACTCCTAATGGTTCAGCCTTACGTCCGCCAATTCCACCAAATAGGTGTAGGACAATAGCTTTATTGCCTTCTTGCCATGTTGATATAGATTGATTAAGTGAATTTTGCGTTTCTCCAGGTTTTAATAATACAGTATTGAATTGACCTTTATTTTTCTTAGTATTTTGCCAATTTACCTCTTGGATATAATTTAGCCCTAATTCCTTACCAGGAATAATTTGACGGGGTTTAATTTGCAACAGAGAACTAGGTACAAGTGCGCGTACTGTAAATACGCCCTTTGCATTGGCAGCGCCATAAATATACCACCCATCTTCACCCGCAGGCGATCGCTCGATTTGCTGCGAACTTGAAGGAGCAAAGTTTCGCGAATCTATTACTTGTTGGGGAATGCGAATAGTTTCTTCAATACCATCAAAGTTGTTTGAATTAGGATTATAATGTTGTACCAAAAAATGATCGTTATACTGCTTTGGTTCTGGAGATAAACTAGTTTTATATTGAGATTCAATCGGTTTAATGATTTTTACCAATCCATAAAATCTACCAGTTGCCAAAACAGGTTCGCGTTCAATTTGCAAAATAGATTTTTCTTGATTTGCATCAACGATTGTACTTGAATCTAACACAACAATTGTTTCATCATCAGGATTAGCGCCAGCCAAAGAGCGTAAAATCCCTACATGATGAACTCCATTTAGTCGAAAAGGATGAATGTTTCCTTGTTTTTGACTTTTAATAACTTCAGGAGTGAAATTTATATCTCGCGTTACCGCTTTACCCAAAGCAAGCAAATTTTTATTCTTTTTCCACTCCAAACGCACAATTTTACCTACTAAATTTTGTGCTGTAGGTGGTGCATATTGTACTTCCATCCATACCCAATCCAAACCATCTTGTAATTGCTGTTGTGTTGGTAAAATTAACCTTCCCACCCAATCACCAATAGGTTTATAAAAGCTGATAGACGGAATTTTGGCAATGGGATAAAAAGCAGATTGATTAAAGTTTTGTTGAATATGGAGCGCATAATTGCTTTTTTGCTGTATTAACTGAGCTTGTATTGGAGAGAATTGCCACAACACAATTACTGCAATGAACACTAGCATTAAAAATTTCGTAAATAGTAGCTTTGCTTTTCGACTTAATCCCAGAAAAATCATATATTATCAGCAAGTTTTATTTGCTGATAATCTTACTATAAATACACTATTTTGACTCTCTGCTGTAATCCAGGGCTATTTCATTCTAAATGTAGGCGATATAGAAGACATTTGGTGAAATTAAATACGCTTTACCTAGAACCTTTGTAGAGACGTAGTAATGCTACGTCTCTATATTCTTTTTCACGAAATGTCTAATGACAAACAGAAAATTCTGAGCGTCGGAAGTCGGCGCTCAGAATTTCAAAGACAAAACTGGCGTGGTGTAAATATGCACTCTTTATTTGCCTAACAGCTTAAAAACGATAGTTGCGATCGCGCACCCACATACTAAGTGGCACTGCTTTACCTTGTGGATCTACTTTCGCTTTGACCACAATAGGTGGTACTTGTCCTCTGCGGGCGCGTTGGGCTTGTAAATCGTTCCGAATCTGCTGCCGTTGGTTTTCTGGGATGTAATATGTTTCCAAACCGTAGTTAACAGAACCATCCTGATAAACACCTTTTAAGGCTACTTGATTAGCTCTTAGAGTTGTGGGGCGATCGCTACTTACTCGTAACGGTCTCCAAGCTCTAGGAACACCGCGCCCAGAAGAGAATTGCTCTTGCAAAGTCACGTAAATATTAGTTCCTTCAGGCAATCTTCTGCCACTTCCACGACCTCTGCTGACTAATGTTTGCCAGCCAGGTAGTCTGCTCAAATTTGAGGTACGGGAGATGTTGTAATCTAAGGCTAAGGTGTTACCTTCGATCGCATTGTTAGGGTCTACAGGTACGGTTTGCAAAATCACCGTCTTACCTGTTACGTCTGTATAAACTGCTTGGGCTGGTACTGCCATAATTAGCCCTGTTTGCAACGCCAGGGGAGCAAGTAACCGCCAAAAAGGTAAGGGCTTATTCGATTTTTGTTCAGTAGCAATCAAGTAATCCCGAAAAGTCACCTTACTGGAAAATTCGGCTTCAGGAGACAAGGGTTTATTCTTAGATTCAGAAGAAGTATTAGTCATGAGCGTAGTCCTAAAAAGCAGAGGTCTTGAAGAGGTTAAAAGTAACGAGATTAGGACTGACGCAGAGAAACTTTAAAAATTTTGACGCACAGAGATTTTTAGTTAGGAGTTAGGAGTTAGGAGTTAGGAATTATTCAATTCCTGAATCTGACTCCTGTTAGCGCAGCGGGGCGTAGCCCATTCTGACTCCTGAATTCTTTCATCTTTTGCACTACTTTTTACTTGCAGAGCTACCACCGGGTAGGCGGCGTTCAAACCAGAGTCCAGCGCTAATTAAAGCAGAACCGCACAGGACATAGACTAGCGACTTAAAAAGTAAATCGGTGTCGTACTCCTGCACGCGACTGATAATTTGCAGTGTTACTAACAGCATACCGCCCCAAAAGGAACTTCTGTTGCTTAATTTCAATCCTTCTTGAATTAGTCCCCAGGCTAATGTTGCAAGAAGTACATTGAAAATAAAAATGCCAAGTTCATCAATCCGGCTGATAGTTTGATGCCAAAAAGGTACTATTGCAATAAAGACAAGAAATGTACTAATGACAGCAGTTGTAAAAATCACTTCGCGGCGCGGAGGATTATTTCTTTGGCGCAGTAGAAACAACCATTGTAAAACCGCCAAGCCGCTGAGAATCCCCAAATCGATAATCGGCAGAGACTCGAATAAGTTTGTCAAATTCGTTGGCTGATTATAACTATAATCAGGAGATTCCCAGACCCAACGAAAAGACAAAACGTAAAAGACGATGCCAAAGCTTAACAACGCTAAATTACGGGCTAGAGATTGAAACAATCTGTAATTTATGGTTGGAAACAGTAAATCATCATAACTCCAGAATAATGCAGGTGGCAGTGCAAAAGCAAAAGATGCCACCCAAGGGGCTATATCAGCATAATTTAGCAGTGGCAGTGGATTAAGGTTAGCTTGTAAGGAACTAGCAAAAACAAAGGCTGCTAGACCAAAAATCCAACGGGATCGACAGAAGTAGGCTAAGGGTACAAATACTAGCCATGCCAACAGAGGCAGATGCTGCACTACTAGCCGCGACCAAGTTAACTCACCTGAAGCGTACCATAAGTCTTCTAGTCCAGTCCAGTAGCCGATTTCCACAAGGACGATTGATAGAATTCCTAAAGAATTTAAGGACAAACTGAAGGCCATGACTACGACACCGAATCCCCAGGCGAGAAACAGTTGGGAAGCTGAACCGATGATATTGAACATCTGGGCCATCAGCAGTAAATTTGCACCGAAGATGAAGGCGCTTAAAATTAGCAACCCCTCTCCTAGTAGGCGTTTGCTTCGTTCTGGCTTCTTTCCTTCAGGTGGCCTCCAGCTGTAAAATCCTGTGATGGCGATCGCAAAAAACAAACTCATCATCAGAATAAATTTGACTTCTCGCGATCCTCCCTGCCAGTTTCCTGATACAAAGGTAATTATGCCTAAGCATAAAAGGATGCTACCGATAGCAATTGCGATCGCTTTATTGCGATCGCGTGCAGCAGCTTCCAGGTTTTTAAATTGATAACGTTCTGCTATCTGCTCATACTGCGAAGAACTAATTAATCCTTCATCCCTCCATAGTTGTGCTTGTTTGCGTAATTTTTCCTGAAAACTATCTAAAAACATGACCTTCTCCGGTGCAGTGGGGTAGCTTGGCCATTGCGTTCCCAATGGCGGTCATTATATTTTGAGTATGAAGCCAAAAGCCTTAATTACATTGTTCTTGTGTAACAGTTTGATTTTGATTTAGATACAACGTACTAATTCGTAATTCGTAATTCGTAATTCGTAATTAATAACTCATCATCTACATGGAAAAACCTTCTAATTTATTACTTAAAGTCTCGCGGCGTTTGTTCGCCAATGTAGATGAGCAAGAAAAATTTATTGAGGCTTTAATGAATCCTCAACCTTTTTCACCTAGTATTCTTTGGTGTCAAGAAAAGCCAGATATTGCGCCTTTGGCAGTGGAAACACCAACAGCTTGGCAACCACAATTTATAGACCGCTTATCTCTAGGAGAGAAACCTGGTAAGCATCCCTTGCATGAAAAAGGATATTTCTATTGTTTAGATTTTTCTTCGGTGTTTGCAGCTACTACTTTGTTAGCTATTCCTGAGTCAGTGCGTTTAGTTTTTGATATGTGTGCCGCACCGGGAGGTAAAAGTATCTTCGCTTGGAGAGCTTTAAAACCTGAATTACTCATCAGTAATGAAGTAATTGGCAAACGTCTGGGAATGCTAATTTCTAATTTGAAGCGTTGCCAGGTTAGCCCTAGTGCGGTGGTTAATAGAGATTCGAGTATATTTGCCGAAATGTTTCCCGGCTCTAGCAATCTAGTCATCGTAGATGCTCCGTGTACTGGACAATCTTTACTTGCAAAAGGTGAAAAAGCACCCGGATGTTTTCACCCAACTGCTATTAACAAGAGTGCAAATCGGCAAAAGCGCATTATAGCTAACTCCGCTAAAATTGTTTCACCACAAGGCTATCTTGCTTATATGACTTGTACATATTCGCCCGAAGAAAATGAGCAAGTTTGTGAATGGTTTTTGGAACGCTTTCCCCAATTTGAAGCGATAGAAATTAGTAATTTAGCCAAATATCAATCGCATTTAACGACGATGCCTTGTTATCGCATATTTCCTCAAGATAGGTTAGGTGCTGGTGCATTTACAGTCCTATTTAAAAATACTAATGCGGATGAAGATGAGCCTAAAAAATTAGATTTAAATACAATTTATTCGCTGTATATCTACCAAAATTTGAAAAATTAAAATAATTTATAAATGGCTGTATTCATCTTAGAGACCATTTATAAAGTAAATCTTTAGACGGCTAGACGACGTAGCATAATACGAGTCATAACGGCATATATGGCAGCTTCACTCATTTCAGGAAGACGTTCATAATCCTTACTCAAACGATGGTACTGGTTAAACCAGCCAAATGTTCTTTCTACTACCCAACGCTTCGGCAAAACCTCAAAATCTTTATTAGTACGGCGAATGACTTCAACATGAGCTTGGATCATCAACCAAACAGCCAGCGCAAACTTATCACCGTCATAGCCTGAGTCAACCCACATGACTTCAACTTTTTCCAATAACTCTGGCCGTTCCTCCACAAGTTCCATCAAAGCATAGGCTGCAAGAACTCTTTCACCTGCATTGCCTTCACTTACAACCACTTTGAGCAATAGGCCAAGACTATCAACTATCGTTTGGCGTTTCCTTCCCTTGACAAGCTTGCCACCATCAAAGCCGTACACATCCCCCTTTTTTCAGTCGTTTTTACTGACTGGCTATCTGCGGCGATCGCTGTTGGTTGTGTTGACCTACCTAATTTTATGCGAACTTGATCACGCAGTGTATGGTTTAATTTTTCCCAAACTCCCTTGCGTTGCCATTTACGGTAATAGCTGTATACCGTTGAGCTGGGTGGGAAGTCCCCCGGAAGCATATTCCATTGGCATCCAGTTTTCAAATGATAATAGATGGCATTGCATATTTCACGCATATCTGTTGTGCGTGGATGCCCTCCTTCTTTAGCTGGTGGAATCAAGGCCAAGATTTCCCACTCCATATCAGTTAAATCTGTGGGGTAAGACTTTCGCACCATACCGACTGACTATCTATGTAAATACACTGGACACGAAGTATTTTATCGTTATCAAAACTCTTTTCTCCTGGCTTTTAGATTTACTTTATAAATAGCCTCTAAATCAAAAATAAGAAAGAACCCCACCCCGCCAAAGCTATGCTTTGTCTCCCCTCCCCGCAAGCGGGGAGTGGGGGTGGGGTGTTAGGGACTTTTGCAAGAGGCCTATTGACTTTACGGCAGTCAGTGTTACTGCTGACTGCTTCTCTCTAGCCGTTTAGTCCAAAGTCCAGTTCAAGGTGAGTAAAAATGTTGATCAAAAATCCCTTTTTAACCTCTTACCCTCTGTTTTTCCTATATATGTTTGGTTAAATAAATTACTTTTAAACCGCAGAGGGACAGAGAGCACAGAGAAAAAAAAGAGGTTTTTTAAGTCAGCTTGAAGGGCTAGTCCTAGCCTATTAACTTAGTAGCGAAGATTGCAGAACTCCAGGTTTCAAAATGTACGAGTATTTAGGAATCCTTGCAGGAGTTACGAACAAAAATATCCCCGACTTATTGAAAAAATCGGGGATTTCAAGCTGTCGAAATGAGAATGAATATGTGCTGAAGAATTAATTGAATTGCTGGTTTTCGGAAGTACCGAGGAATTTTTCCTGACGAATAGTCCATCAATTTGGAGAACAATTGGCACAAAAATCAGGACTGAATTTGCAGTATTGGCTACCTGTCAATTGGTAAGCTGTACAATAAGGAAAACTTGTAAGTTCAATTTTAGCTGCTTGTAATTTGGAACCATTCGCCAATGTTTCAGTAAGTTTGGTTTTATCAGCCAAAAGGATAGCTAAAAGCTTCGGTAACGCTATGCAAGCAGCAATATTGAGCAACGTTAGCATTATGCCGTCGATAAAATTCATAGGTAATCATCTCCTGTGAAACATAGGCGATTGCTGTTCTTAGATGCAAACACAATCCATTGCTTGCACTCTATGTAAATTAACTTTAACATAAATTTTTGTAAATATAAACGTGGAATTCCTGGAATGATCGTACACAGAAGGGTATGTGGATAATAAGGATGGTTATTGTAGCGGAATAACAAAATAAGCTGGAAAATAATCAGTTTAAAATCTTTAAGTAAGGTGTTATGTCAACAACCCAAACCGCGTCTTCTTTTTTATCTAACATCAGCGAACGAGAACGGCAGGCATTAAAGCGGTTGGTAGATTACACAAATGTGGAATCACTACCAGAAATTTGGCCTTTGGCAGCTCAACGATTTGGTGATGTTGTCGCTCTCCGCAATCCTCACGCTAAACCAGAGGTAGCGATTACTTATACCCAGTTGGCAGAGCAAATGCAACTATTTGCTGCTGGGTTACAGGCGTTAGGAGTAAAAGTAGGCGATCGCATTTCCCTAATTGCTGACAATAGTCCTCGGTGGTTTATTGCCGATCAAGGCATAATGACTGCTGGAGGTGTTGATGCGGTACGTAGCTCCCAAGCCGAAAAAGAAGAATTGCTGTTTATTATCGCGAATAGCGGCAGTACAGCGATCGTCGTTGAAGATTTAAAAACACTTAAAAAACTACAAGATCGCCTCAAAGATTTACCAATTCAAGTGGTAATCTTACTTTCCGATGAAGCACCACCAACAGACGAAACTCTAAAGGTACTCAACTTTTCACAGTTGCTCGAAATTGGGAAAAGTCATAATTTTGTGCCAGTCAAGCAAAAGCGTGACGCTCTGGCAACCCTAATTTATACCTCTGGTACTACGGGTAAACCCAAGGGTGTAATGCTGTCTTATAGTAACTTGATGCACCAAGTGATAAGTTTTGGCACAGTATTGCAACCAAACGCGGGTGATATAGTTCTCAGTATTTTGCCTTCGTGGCACAGCTACGAACGAACTGTTGAATATTACCTACTATCTCAAGGTTGTACGCAAGTTTATACCAACTTGCGCTCTGTAAAAGGGGATTTGAGACAATTTAAACCCAATTATATGGTCGGTGTACCCCGCCTGTGGGAATCGATTTATGAAGGAGTGCAAAAGCAGTTCCGCGAACAACCAGCCAACAAGCAACGCCTAATTAAATTTTTATTGGGCATTAGCGACAAATATATCAAAGCGCAGCGAACTGCTCAGGGATTGGATTTAAATAATCTTCATGCTTCAGCCGTCGAACGATTAGCAGCTAAGATCCAAGCATCAGCTTTATTACCCCTCCATGCTTTGGGAGAACGACTGGTTTACGCCAAAGTTCGGGAAGCCACAGGGGGACAAGTTAAGCAGATGATTAGCGGCGGCGGTGCGCTTCCCAGACACATAGATAATTTCTTTGAAATTATTGGCGTACAGATTTTACAAGGCTATGGCTTGACAGAAACTTCTCCTGTCACCCATGTACGGCGTCCTTGGCGGAATTTGATTGGCGCATCAGGGCTACCACTCCCGGCTACAGAAGCTAAAATCGTCGATCCTGAGACAAAAGCGCCTTTACCAATAGAGAAGCGAGGCTTAGTATTGTTGAGGGGCCCGCAAATTATGCAAGGCTATTACCAAAATCCTGAAGCGACAGCGAAAGCAATTGATGCGGAAGGTTGGTTTGATAGCGGCGATTTGGGTTGGCTGACACCACAAGACGATTTAGTGCTGACTGGCAGGGCTAAGGATACGATTGTATTGACTAACGGGGAAAACATCGAGCCACAGCCGATCGAAGATGCGTGTTTGCGATCGCCATACATCGATCAAATTATGCTCATCGGCCAAGATCGGCGTAGCCTGGGAGCCTTAATTGTCCCCAACGTCGAAGCCATAGAAAAATGGGCAGCAAGTCAGAATTTAACGCTGGATACGCTGGGCGATCGAGTGACTTCCTCAGATAGTCAAAAAATTGACTTCGAGAGTAGAATGATCCAGGATTTATTTCGCCAAGAATTGAATCGGGAAGTCCAAAATCGTCCAGGCTATCGACCGGATGACCGCATCGGAACGTTTAAACTCATCCTGGAACCGTTTTCCATCGAAAATGGCTTGATGACACAAACACTAAAAGTTCGCCGACATGTCGTCACGGAACGCTATCGCGATATTATTGACGGCATGTTTGCCTGATCATTCCACCTGCTAACTGTAAAGAGTGAACGTGAAATATTTATGGATGTCTCCAAATCTAATTTGCTTCTGAAACGCGTCGTTAACGTCAAAGTTATTGTGACTCCTCTGTGGAAAGAGGAAGTACAACAGCAGCTGCAAACCCAGATCAATCAACTCGATCAGCAACTGCAACAGCTAGACGTTGAAGGACAAAGAGCGATCGCGGCAATTCAAAAACAGAGTCTGCAACCACCTGGGCCTCAGACTCTCCAACAAATTGACAATATCCAACTCCAAGTCAATCAAAAGAAAAGTGAATTTTTAGAGCAGAAAAATCAGTTGCTGCAAAACCTCCAGCAAGTGCAATTTCTCCAGCAAGATCAAGAAGTCAACCAATTCCAAATGGAAGGCTTTTTTCGGGTGGAAATCGGTGATAACCTGATTAGCAAAATGCAAGTCGAAATCGTTCTGCGCGATGGCGTTGTAGAAGAAATTCGCGGGGACATTTAAATTTGTCATTTGTCATTTGTCATTTGTTTTGCGAAGCAATGACCAATGACTAATGACAGATGTGATTTAACTTAGTGTGAGAGCGGCTCCCAGCCCAACATTCCACCTGGGAGCCAGCCCAAACAATTTGCCACACTGGAGGTGAGCTAATAAAAAGCGATCGCCCAAAGGTTGTCATCTCCGCTCGATATTTAACCGTCCCAACTGAATTATTACCCCGCTTGATTTGTGTAATTGTCACTAACGCCTGATTTGGTTGGGGATAAACTACCTCTATCTTTCGCGAACCTCCCACTGCTATCTCCTCAAAGGCATTCAGGGCAAGGGTAGTAGGATTACTGCCTTGGAGAGATGAGTTCAGTTTTTCTAAAGGTATAGTTTGATAATCGGAACGCTCTGAGAATGCTGCAACTTCTTGAGACTGATGTATTGCTCCCATCTGCTGGGTTTGCTCATCACTAGTCTCAACAATCGGTGCAGATTGCTGGTGCTGGATAATATAAACTCCAGCACCAGCCGTGGCAGAGATACTTAATATCACAATCAAAAAGAATTTCAGCTTTGCCGACATAAAAGTAAACAGGAATTTCAAATAGGTTTATTACCAATTTTGAATTCTAGATTGAACTACATCCTATATCCTCTATCCGTGAGAAGCTCTTGTATCTTAAGTAGTGGTTATGAGAAATATTAAATAGCAATCCTATTTAATCTGTGAGAAACTCGTGGTAGTTTTTGCAAGTCAATGACTAAAACGAGATCGAGCAAGATATTGGCTAACCATTGAGGATAAGTTCTGTATTATAGACCTCTAAGCTATATTTAGGTTCCTAAAGTCATTAGTCATTAGTGGATAGCCAATGGCAATTCCCAATTCACAATACTTCGACTTCTCTACGAGACGCTACGCGTTAGCGGAGCTTTCGCTTTAGCGATACGCTCAGTACAAGTGCCCAATTCCCAATTCTCAATTCCCAATGCCCAACCTAAAATATAAACAGTCTAAAACTCTCCCATCAAGATACAATTCGATCTGATAAAAACTGTTAAAGTCCATAAACCATTGATTTCCAAACCACCCTATGAGCATTCACGAAGTATTTATGCCGGCGCTGAGTTCCACCATGACGGAAGGCAAAATCGTTTCCTGGGTGAAATCGCCAGGGGACAAAGTGGAAAAAGGCGAAACAGTGGTGGTTGTAGAGTCAGATAAGGCAGATATGGATGTAGAAACCTTCTATGAAGGCTTTCTTGCCCATATCATAGTTGAAGCTGGTGAAACTGCCCCGGTAGGATCTGCGATCGCCTTCATAGCCGAAACTGAAGCTGAAATTGAACAGGCGAAATCTCTTGCCAATTCTGGCGGCGCGGCTGCTACTCCTACCGCTTCCCCTGAACCAGTTGCTGCCACAGCCTCAGCCGCCACACCTACCTTAGCCTCTCAGAACGGGTCTAACCACAAAGAAGGAAGGCTTGTCGCTTCACCCCGTGCCCGTAAGTTAGCCAAAGAACTCAAAGTTGATTTAACTACACTCCAAGGCAGTGGCCCCTACGGTCGCATTGTCGCCGAAGATGTAGAAGCATTGTCTAACAAAGGCAAGCAACCCGCCCCAGTTGCTCCACAAGTACCTGTAACAACCAGCGCCCCAGTTGCACCCCCAGCACCTCGGACACCAGCACCTGCACCCGTGGCAGCGGCTGTTCCTGGTCAAACCGTGCCTCTAACTACCTTCCAAAATGCGGTAGTGCGGAACATGGTAGCTACCATATCCGTGCCCGTCTTCCGTGTAGGTTATACAATTACCACCGATGGATTAGACAAACTTTATAAACAAATTAAATCCAAAGGCGTGACAATGACAGCGCTACTGGCGAAAGCTGTAGCAGTGACATTGCAAAAACACCCATTGTTAAATGCTAGTTACTCAGACCAGGGTATTGTTTATCATTCTGATATCAACATTTCTGTCGCAGTAGCGATGGATGATGGCGGATTAATTACACCTGTGCTGCAAAATGCAGACGCAGTGGATATATATTCTCTATCGCGTACTTGGAAGTCTTTGGTAGAACGTGCGAGGGCAAAACAACTACAGCCTCAAGAATATAACAGTGGTACTTTTACCCTGTCCAATTTGGGGATGTTTGGCGTAGATAAATTTGATGCGATTTTACCGCCTGGACAAGGTTCAATTTTAGCGATCGGGGCATCCCGTCCGCAAGTAGTAGCCACACCTGACGGTTTATTTGGCGTGCGCCAACAAATGCAGGTGAATATTACTTCTGACCACCGGATTATTTATGGTGCTCATGCTGCGGCGTTCTTGCAAGATTTAGCAAAATTGATTGAGACAAATCCTCAATCTTTGACACTGTAGTTTTGAAAAAACACCAAATTTAAATGTTAGCGCTATGAGCGAACATTACTTTTTCGTGGAGTAGCGCTAACAACAAACAATACTTAAACTTAAATTTTTGATGGACAAACTATGTGGCGATATCACATCTCTACATGAGTTTATTTCCAAACTGATATCAAAGTGACATACGACAACACCCTGAAATATCTGGTTGAGCAATATCCAGAAGATTTTATCCGCTACTTACTTGCATCTGAGGCAACGGATATCCAGATTCTCAAAACAGAATTAAATCAAGAACCAATCCGTGCCGACTCAGTAACCTTTTTGCAAACTGCTAATCAAATACTGCATTTAGAGTTTCAAACCTTACCAGCATCCACTCCACCTTTGCCCCTGCGGATGTTGGACTATTGGGTGCGGCTATATCGACAATACAATTGTGATATCGAGCAGATAGTAATTTTTCTTAAACCGACAACTTCAGAAGCTGTCTTTGTAGATCGATTTACTGCCCGCAATACTACCCACCGTTACCGCGTCATCCGAATTTGGGAACAAGATCCAGAACCTTTATTGTTATCTCCTGGTTTATTACCTCTGGCAACTTCGGCGCGAACAGATTCTCCTCAAAGCTTACTTCAACAGGTGGCAGTTCAGGTGAGTATGATTGAAGAAGAAGCCACCAAGCAGAGTATCTCGGTATGTACCCAACTTCTAGCAGGGTTGGTATTCGAGCCAGAACTAATTCGTCAGTTTTTGAGGAGAGAAGATATGAGAGAATCTAGCATTTATCAAGAAATTCTTGAAGAAGGACTCCAAGAAGGTAGACAACGAGGCATTGAACAAGGTCTTGAACAAGGTCTTGAACAAGGTCTTGAACAAGGTCTTGAGCAAGGTCTTGAACAAGGAAGACAATCAGAACTGAGGCTAGTGATACGTCTATTAACTCGTCGGCTTGGTTCAATTAATTCTCAGTTACAATCTCGGTTGCAAGAGTTGTCCTTGGCTCAGTTAGAAAACTTGGGTGAAGTATTACTAGATTTCGCCAGTGAAGCTGATTTGATGAATTGGCTAAATACGATAGAAAGTTAGAGTTAGAGTTTGCTCTAACTTTTGTATGATATTTTTAATTACTAATCTGTTAAATAAACTGTCAATAGTATATATCTTTCAACTTATTCCACAATTCAAGTGCAGGAATGTGACTCAGACCAGCAAATTGTGCATCGGCTGTTTCTATCACTATCCATTTACTTTAGGATAATTAGGAATGTGCCATAGAGCATTTTCTGCTGTACCACATCGTTCAAAATCTCGCGGTATATAGTAGACCTTGCACCCTAATAATTGTGCAGCCTCAGTCATTAATTTATTTTCGCTAGCGCTGGCAGATGGCTCTATCTGTTCAGTCGATTCACTTAAAACAATCATTTATTCCTCAGCGTACCTCTGCGTTTAAAAAAATAAAAAAGGTGGGCATTACCCACCCAACAAACTTATCCTTTCACACAAAGAACTTGCTTGAGAGTCGCTACAACCTCAACCAAATCCGCTTGATTTGCCATAACTTGTTCTATCGGCTTATAAGCACCAGGAATCTCATCTAACACACCCTCATCTTTGCGGCATTCTACACCATTTGTTTGCTCAATTAAATCATCAAGTGTATAGACATTTTTTGCCTTATTTCTAGACATCAAACGCCCTGCACCGTGGGAACAAGAACAAAAACTATGGGCGTTACCTTTACCCTTAACGATAAAAGACTTTGCCCCCATCGAACCAGGAATAATCCCATAATCTTCACTCTGTGCCCGAACTGCACCTTTACGAGTAACATATACATCCTCATCAAAATGCACTTCTTTTTCGGCATAATTGTGATGACAATTAACCTGCAATAAAGGTTTAGTTGCCTTCCCACCTGCTAAATGCTTCTCGACAATATGCTTAAAACGCGCCATCATCACATCGCGGTTGACACGCGCATAGTTTTGTGACCATTGCAAATCGTGCCAATATGCTTGGAATTCTGGCGTACCAGCGACAAAGTGAGCTAAATCTGGGTCAGGCAATTTATTACCTGCCATTTTTGCTAATTCTCTAGCTGTGTGGATATGACACTGGGCAAGTTTATTCCCAATGTTACGCGAACCAGAATGCAGCATCAGCCAAACTTGATTCTCTGTATCGAGGCACACTTCAATAAAGTGATTTCCTCCACCGAGAGAACCCATCTGTTTCATTGCTTTACTTTGTAGGTCTTGCACGCCGCGATGCAAGTCTTTAAAATCATCCCAGTGTTGCCAATTGCTGACGGATTTTTCAACGTCTTTATTTTCGTTGAATCCAGTCGGAATTGTTGCTTCAATATCCAAGCGGATTTTCTTTAGTTTACCTTCTAGTTGTTCGGCGGTAAATGCTGTTTTGATCGCGCTCATACCACAACCAATATCCACACCGACAGCGGCTGGAATAATTGCCTCTTTGGTTGCAATTACAGAACCCACTAAAGCACCTTTTCCTAAGTGAACGTCTGGCATTAATGCCACATGCTTAAATACAAATGGTAATGATGCCACATTCTTGGCCATCTTGGTTTCTTCTGGCCCCAAAGAATGATTTGCCCAAGATAAGACGGGTGCTGGTGTGGTAATTTCTAATTTTTCGTAGGGCATAATCGTTTCTATTTTTGATTTTAAATTTTAGAGTTTGGATTGGGTATTGGGCACTGTTAATTATCGGTGTGACATATAACCCATTACCTAGTTAGTTGTAGCAATTTAAATGTTGTATTGTCTTTCATCTGGCTCCCTCAATTTTCGTGAAGCTGAAGAACTACTTTTAGGAGTTACATGTTAGTAGTATAAATGTAGCACTTTGGATTACAGCCGTCAACCTATCACCACAGAGAGAAAGCAGATACTTCCCAGATGTATTAAAATTTGTAAAGAAAATAACTTTGTTTAAATAGCCCCTTAAAGTTCTGACACAATATGGCAGTGCGTCAAGATACAATCTGGGAACGTTTTTTATCCCCTGTAGTGCGTCTTTTGATTGATAAAGATGGGTTACGGCGTTACGCTGATAGTATTAATTGGGAAAAAGAGAGCGATCGCTATCGACGAGATGATGTCATAATTCCGTCTTACTACAGTAATCAAAACTTTCACGGGATTGCTGGTGGATATCTCAATTCCGATGCAGCAGTTACTTACGATCCGGTTACTCAATACGTTATACCGCCTAATGAAGGTATTGTTCGTCAAGCTTTAGTTGATGCTGTCCAAGTGAAACCACGACGCATACTCGATTTAGGCTGCGGTACTGGTTCCACTACTTTAATGTTAAAACAGGCTTTCCCCGAAGCGGAAGTTATCGGTTTGGATTTATCACCCTATATGCTGGTAAGGGCGGAAGATAAAGCTAGAAATGCTGGCTTGGAAATAGTCTGGCGACACGGAAATGCTGAAAAAACTGGTTGGAAGGATGCAACATTTGACTTAGTAACAGCTTCTTTACTATTCCACGAAACACCAGATGCGGTATCCCTAGCAATTCTGCGGGAAAGCTTCCGGTTGCTGGTAACAGGAGGACAAGTATTAATTCTAGATGGGAATCAGAAGACTCTGCGTCAGTTAGAATGGCTCAATGATGTTTTTGAGGAGCCATATATTCGTGAGTATGCTGCTAGTAGTACAGAAGCGAATATGGGTGCGGCCGGATTTGAAGCAGTGCGATCGCAGGATGTATGGTGGATAAATCAGGTAACTAGCGGCATAAAACCAATAGCAACCGAAAATGTCCGTCATTATACTCCCACATCAGTAGATAATAATGATTTGGAGGGACTTGGTTCTCCAGCGTTTGGCATAATGGCATGAGTTTAAAGGCAGTTCTCTTTGATTTTAATGGTGTCATCATTAACGATGAGCCAATCCACCTGCAACTAATCGATGAGATTCTCATTGAAGAAAATCTCCAACCCCAAAAAGTCAGTGAGCGTCAAGCTTCTTTAGGACGCAGCGATCGCGCTTGTTTTCAGCAACTACTCGCTAATCGTGGTAGAGTCGCCAATGAAAACTATCTAACTCAGTTGCTGTACCGCAAAGCCCAAGCTTATACGGTGGAACTAGAGAAAATAAAGAAACTGCCTTTATATCCAGGTGTAGAAGACTTAATATTTCAGGTGCGATCGCGGAATCTGAAACTAGGGTTAGTTAGTGGCGCGATTCGGAAAGAAATAGAATTGGTATTGAATCGCGCTAAACTAGACGAACATTTTAAAATTATCGTCGCGGGTGATGACATCACCACCAGTAAACCAGAACCCGATGGTTATCTACTGGCAGTAAAACGCCTGAATAAAGAATATCCCGAATTGAATCTTCAACCATACGAGTGTCTAGCAATTGAAGATACTCCAGCAGGTATCGAAGCAGCGAAGCGATCGCAAATGCAAGTTGTTGGTGTAGCGAATACTTACCCATTCCACATGCTTCAACGCTGCTGTAACTGGACTGTTGATTATCTCAGTGATTTGGAACTAGAACGGGTGCAAAAAGTTTATTCCCAAAAACAGCCTCAACCATCGGTAACAGAATGTTAGAATAATCTATGGTGATAATGTTTTGAGTTAATGAGTAATATTACTCTTAACTTAGCACCGATTAAGGGGAATTAGCTCAGTTGGTAGAGTGCTGCGATCGCACCGCAGAGGTCATCGGTTCAAATCCGTTATTCTCCATTTGTCCATTAAATAATTATTGTCACTTTTAAAGAATTATTGTCCATTTTTTCCAAGTTTAGGGATATAAGTTACGTAGTTTCGCGGCTTTCAGCAATTAAATCAGTTTTAAAGAATTATTGTCCAGAGTTGAAACCAGTTTTAAAGAATTATTGTCCAAAATCAGCCTGTAAAACTCGGCTAAATATATGGTTGCTAATTTAATTTATTACAGCTAGCCCAAAGCTCTTGAATAACAAGAGTGGCTTTAAAGCCCTTTATTTGCAAGTCTAATAAAAAAATTTACTACCTCTTGTTTTGCTGTTTTCACCCAAACAGAGGCTCCGCTACTATATAGCTGCGTTTTACGTGCGATCGCAGCGCTCCTTTCAAACCACCCTAATACAAAATTATATAAGCAAAGCGCCGACTTGGGCGATCAGAAATTTCAACCCACCACCTAACGAGAGGGCTTTGGAAACCGCACCCGTGAAAACTCTTGCCAACAAGGGCTTCTGAAGGCAAAATTGACAAGCCTCCTTTAATTCCTATTTTCTACAGTCAATGAATAAAATTTTATTCATGACTAAAACAGTAATACCCAGTGTACACAGGAGTTTTAGCTATTTGGCAGCACTCTAGGGATTTTGCCCCCGCTTTGACCTGCCAAAAATAAAAATTAGGGGGTGGTAGTTCAGTAGCCACCGTGACGGTATACCCGTACCCTTACTTTGTTGTAAAGTAAGAGGTAATGATCCTCCTCGTAAAACCAAAATCTAAGATTTCAGTAGTACAGGCCGCTCTGGCACCTAACACCAAGCTAAAAGAGTTTGATGTCAAGAGCAAGGTTCTGGGTTGTTTGGAACCCTAACACCTTATACTTCCCATGCGTCTCGGTGCGAGTACTTTCTCATCTAACAGCAGTATTAGCTTACCCAAGCAATTACCACTAACAAACACTTAGATGATCGCACAGGTAGAGTTGGCAGCTACCAGGGTCAGAAAGAATACGCTTTTCCAAGCGTTAAACTAACCCATTCCACAGTATCTACACAAAGGGATTAATACTGTAGCATCATACAGTTAAGGCTCAAAAGAGCATGTATGACGGCACCGATTTAATTTCCATAAGATTACATTCTTTGGGTAGAATTTTTATCTACCAAAAGTATTATTCCGGCATTGGTAAGCGTAAAATGCTAAATCTCTCGCTTGTTCTTCCAGCGAACCATAATGGGGTTGGATACCAAATTCAATACTAATTTGAAATTCAGCAGCTTTCGACTTTATAGATTCTTGGAGTCTGTTGTAACTCCAATTGTGTATCTGACGATTATATTCTTTTACGTATAATTTTTGACCATTTATATCACCTGGAATTTTAGTCTCAGCTTTGGCTTGAATTGCACTTGCACGAATTTCCCTTGTATCTTTTAATCTAGATAATACGATACAACCTGCCTGATAGTCATGAGCGGTTTCTACTATTCTCTTGGCTAGTAATTTATCAACGTATTCCCCAAGTTCAGATTCACCTATATTGCACAGCGAATCTTTCTTCTGAGATTTTTCTCTCTCTTTACTTAAATGCACTTGTTGTCGTCGTCTGCGGCTTAAGAGGTGAAAAGCATCACCTAGTAACTGTTTTACTGTTTTACAGGTGAGTACTTTTTTAGTATTTATATTAACTATAGTAACCGTTGCTAACTCAACCGGATGAAAACTCACGCCGATAATTATGTTAGATTGACCGTAACTGCCCAGGTAGGAAAGTCAGGAATATTCCCGTGAGGGAAGAAAGATGGTAATGTTCAAGGATGAGTCCAGAAGAAAAAGATCAAAAAATAGAAAGGCTAGAGCAAGAGGTTAAAGCACTGCTGGAAAGGATAGCAGAGCTAGAGAGAAGTTTGGGACTAGATAGCCAAACAAGTTCAAAACCACCAGCCAGCGACGGACTCAAAAAGTCAAATCAAATACGGACAAAAAGTTTAAGAGAAAAAGGGAAGCGGCCATCAGGGGGGCAGATAGGTCATCCAGGGCACACATTAGAACAAGTATTAGAGCCAGAGAAAATAGTAGAACATCCAACACCATATTCATGTTCTGGGTGTGGAAGTGATATTGGGGATGTAGGAATCAAAAAAATCATCAAGCGACAAGTATTTGACATACCACCCCCACGCATCATCGTTACAGAACACAGAGTGACAGTCAAAGAATGTCCAGAATGTAAAACTCTGCTACAAGGTAGCTTTCCAAAATCTGTCACAGCCCCAGTACAATATGGAGCCAGAATTAGAGCAGTTGCAGCTTATCTAAATCATCAACACTTTATTCCCGAAGACCGATTGAGTGAAGTGCTGCTAGATTTATTTGGTTGCCGAATGACACCAGGAACAATCGCAAAGACAACTTTGACTCTGGCTCAAATCATAGAACCAGTAGTAGCAGAGATGGCCTGTGAGGTAAAAGCAGCAGCAGTTAAACATTTAGACGAGACTTTCTTTGAGGATTGGTGGTAAAACCAATTGGCTGCATGTGGTTGCCACTGAAACACAAACTTGGTATCGAGTTTCTCCTCAACGTAAAGACATAGAAGTATTAGCTGATATCAAAGGTGTAGTAGTCCACGACCATTGGAAACCCTATTATCAACTCCTTGATGTCAATCACGCTTTGTGTAATGCCCATCACCTTCGAGAACTCAAAGCAATAGAAGAAATCGAGCAAGAACCTTGGGCTAAATCCATGAATAAGTTGCTGCTTTTAGCTTGCAATTACAAGCATCGTTATCCTAAAGGTATTCCCAAAAATATTGTTGCTCGTCTGACTCAACTGTATGAGCAAATTCTACAACGAGGACTGAGTTTTCATTCCTCTCAATCACCCCTAACTCGCAAAGGTAATCGTGGGCGGGTGAAACGACGTGTTGGTCATAACTTGTTGTTGCGGCTTCAAAATTTTCAGAGTGATGTTTTACGGTTTCTGACAGAACCTGATGTTCCCTTTACCAATAATCAGGCAGAACGTGACTTGCGGATGATGAAATGTAAGCAGAAGATTTCCGGTGGTTTTCGCTCCTTCGATTTTGCGGTTTCATTTGCGAATATCCGTTCTTTTCTTTCCACTGCTTTTAAGCAGGGTCTTAACTTACTGGAAGTTATTACTCAGGCGCTACTTGGTAATGTCTGTGTTTTTCTCGCCTCCATTACTACTAGCTAGGCAGTTACGAATTGTCATCTAATTAGTCGTAAAGCTTAAAAAAAGACGCTTAATTTGTCGCCAAAGCTTGAATTAGCTTTTTACGGGTTTAATTCCTGAAAGCCCTGATATATAAAGATTCGTAGTTAATAAAATTTTTTGACAAATAATTTGTCGCTGTGGTCAAATAATTTGTAGTTCTACAAAATCCGAATAAAAAAATTGAAATGGGAAACCTAAGCGTATCGGCTCAAAAATCATGTAGTGATGAATCAAACGATCGGCGATCGCCCCATTTTATTTGAAACTAATTCTCAACACAGTGATGACTTTAGTTTGTCACAGATGGTTGCTCTGATTGCTGATATATTCGGCATTCATATCAAGCCACACTATCAAGATACATTAAAGAAAAATCTTTTCACTCGTATCCGGGCGCTGGGATTATGCTCGCTCAATGATTACTATCAGTTCTTGGTGGCAAGAAATCAATTAGTTACTGTTGCGAGAGAGTGGCAAGAACTAATATCTTTACTCACTGTCACTGAAACTTATTTTTTTCGGGATGAGGGGCAGATGTCGCTGCTCAAAAATCAGCTGCTCCCAGAATTAATCGAGCGCAAAACTGTACTTAGTTTAACTCAGCGCAACCCTGCTAATGGAGAATTTTATCGGCCGACATTACGGCTTTGGAGTGCTGGGTGTTCGACTGGTGAAGAAGCTTACTCACTTGCCATTCTGGTGAAGGAACTAATCCCTGACAATCAGACATGGGACATTCTGATTTTGGGCACAGATATTAATCAACCCGCGATCGCTCTGGCTCAACAAGGAATTTACAGCGATTGGTCTTTTCGGACAACCACTCCAGAAATCAAAAATCGCTACTTTCGATCCTACAAACAAGGTTGGAAAATCGATCCTGCTATTCAAGCAATGGTGACGTTTCAACCTGGAAACCTGATGCAGGATAACTATCCCGCTTACGCCTCTAGCATTCACGATTTCGATTTGATTATTTGCCGCAATGTGTTTATTTATTTTGACTTCAACGCGATCGCCCAAGTTATAGACAAGTTTTACTGCTCTCTGACACCGGGAGGGTTTCTCCTCACAGGCCACACGGAATTACACGGGCAAACAACTGAACCATTTCAAGTCAAAAATTTTCCGCAATCTGCGGTTTATCAAAAGCATACTTCAGTCGACGAGCAGAGCAAAGTCTTGAATACCATAACACCTGCTGCCATTGAGAGCAGGGAAACCGAAATTTTTTCCCCCTGTCTCCCAAGCTTGGAAACGGGCTTCGACATGAGCGCAAACACTCAAACTCTTTTAGATACAGCCAAGGAATCGCTAATTCAAGAAGCTTATGCCGATGTCATTCAAATAGCGGAACAACTGATTGCTCTTGTCCCCCAACACTTTCAGGCATATTGTTTGATGGCAGAAGCTTACGCGAATTTTGGCGATTACTCCCAGGCAAATCAGGCGTGTCAGCAGGCACTCCAGATCGATCCATTGGCGATCGAACCCTATCATTTGTTGGCTCAAATTGCCGAAGAGCAAGGAGAGCGCGACAGTGCCAAATTATTCTTAAAACGGATTATTTATCTCGCTCCTAATTCTGTTACTGCTCACCTGGAATTGGGTTCTATATACGAACGAGAGGGAAATGAAAAACAGGCTCAAAAAACCTGGCGATCGCTTCTAGAGATTTTGGAAAATCTACCCCAACAAGCGATCGATTCCCATAACCAGCAAACCACTGCTGAACTAAAAGCACACGTTCTTAAGCACTTAAATTCAACTACTCATGAGCCATGAATCTTATTTAATGTTTAAACTCAATCATTCACGCTATGGCATTCCGGCTACAGCCGTGCAAGAACTCTTCTTTCTGCCAGAAGTGACTGCGATCGCGGAAACTCCCAGCACAATTTTAGGCGTGATTAATCTGCGAGGAAAGTTTCTGCCCGTGATGGATTTATATCACCGTTTAGAACAAGCGCGTCCCCCTTTTCAATTGACTGACAGCATGATTGTCCTGGAGTGGCAAACTCAACGAATCGGAATCATCGTCAATCAAGTGGATAGCGTGCAAGCGATCGCACCCGATCGGATCGCTGCTAATGTTTGCGATCGCTCGAAAGAGGGTTTGCAGGATAGATTGGTGACTGGCATTGCCAACGTTGAGGAGGGCATCGTTACATTGCTCAATCCCGAACTGTTGGTGCAACACGCCTTTATAGAGACTGTTTTCAATCTCAATTCTGATTTTAATAACAACAGCTCAGTCAATGACACACTAAAACATTCCTCTGATTCAGCCCTAAATCAGGGTTTATACGATCGTTTCGATTCGCAGGAGCGACAGATTTTGCAAGAGCGAACTGAAGCTCTCCGATGTTTGGTTGATGACGAAGATTCGGCGTCGCTATTGCCTCTAGCGGTTGTGGGGTTGGGGGGTGAGTACTTTGGGTTTGGCTTAGAAACGGTGCATGAGTTTACCGATATTCACAAGATTACCCCGATTCCCTGCTGTCCGCCGCACATTGTTGGCAACATCAACCTGCGGGGCGAAATTGTCACCTTAATTAACATCAATAATGTGGTCGATCTGCCCATAAATGGAGTGCGATTGCATCAGCAAGCCGTTGTCGTGCGTCTAGATCGACGAGTGGCGGGCATTGCCGTGGATGACATTTTTGATGTGACGTATATCCATCCCTCCCAAATGACTACGGCTCCAATTGCCCTGCACTCTGCCAAGGACGACTATCTCCAGGGTGTCGCACCTTATCGCGATCGGATGATGAGCATCATCAATTTGTCTAAATTGCTCACTTCAGAGGTGTTAGTTGTGAATGAAGAAGTTTAACGCCCATAAATCTAGGATTATACCAATTCTGTATGAAGGTGCGCTAAATCATATTGAAGTACAAGAAATAAGAATGAGAAACGAACCGCAAAGGACACAAAGAAAGAAGTTAAAAGGGTTTGGCGAAGCCTCACAGAGAAATCTGACTTTTCACGGTATGTGGAAAACCTCTCTCTAAATCTCTCTCCTAAGAGGCTACGGAGTACACACAAGTCTTATGGTCAATCGTTAACTTTTCCACATAACGTGAAAAGTCAGACAAAGAAATGGTATTAGATTTCGTTCCAATAAAGCCAAGCAGATCGTTGATGAGATTCGGAGCAAACTGGCAGAGATAACGCAGCCGATGAACTACAGAATGTTGTGCAATCTTCCGTTGATTCAAAAGTGCGATCGCAAAGATTACAAATGCTAGAAATATTGGGAAATCCTTGAACTCATTCATTCACAAGAGATAACAAGATGCAAAGTAAGCGAAATTGGAAACTGAGATACTGGATTATGGGCAGCTATGGGGTTCCCATTCTGGCATTGGTAATTTCTGCGGGGCTGATATTTATTAATATCAACCTGGTGAGTCAGCGAGCGCAAGATTTAGTTTCTTCCTATAACGTTAATTCAGCGATTAATGCCCTTGCCACGAATGTACAAAGAGGTTCTAAGTCAGTTCGGGGCTATTTGTTAGAAAAAAATCAGACATCCTTTGACGAATACCAAAAATCTCAAAGAAGTTTCAATCAGCTTTTATCAAAGCTAATGTCGCTTGCCAGAACAGAGCAAGAGCGACAGTCATTAAACAGGCTAGAGGGGCTGCTAAATAATTTAATGGTTGTCGAGGATGATTTGATTGGCAAAGTGAATCAAAGCAAGGTTCAGGAAGCTGTTGAAACCTGGAGTAACGAAAATGCCCGCAGTCTGGTTGATGACCTGACAAGTGCGATCGATGAAGTTCAGCGCCGAGAAGACCAGAATGTAATTTTGGCTGCCAAGCAACAACAAGCAGCGCTCGATACGCTCAAACTAACCATCCTGTCTGCGACTGGACTTTCCTTGCTGTTGTCGGTTTGGACTGGCATCTGGGTAATTAGCCGCACTGCTCGACAGATAAATGAATCAGCCAGTGCGATCGCCACCTCGACGGCTGAAATTGCCGCCACAATTGAGCAACAAGAGCGCACTGCCAACCAACAGGCAGCCTCGGTCAGCGAAACTACCACTACAATGGACGAACTCAGTGCCTCTGCTCAACAGTCTGCCCAGCAAGCATCCACTGCCTCAACCAGCGCTCAACAGGTCTTAAATTTGGCAGATCAAGGCAATCAATCACTCAACCGCACCTTGGAAGGAATGGCAGCCTTGAGCCACAGAGTAACTGCGGTAGCAGACCAAATGCTGCGCCTGAACGAACAAACTAAGCAAATTGGCAGTATTTCCGGGTTGGTAAGTGACCTAGCAAATCAAACCAATATGCTAGCGCTAAATGCAGCAGTAGAGGCAGTCCGGGCGGGGGAACAGGGGAAGGGCTTTGCAATCGTCGCCGCCGAAATTCGCAAACTGGCAGACCAGAGTAAGCGATCGGCTGAAAAAATTAATGTGCTGGTGAATGACATTCAATCCGCCATCAACTCAACCGTTGTGATGACAGATGAAAGTACAAAAACTGCTCAACAGGGGGCGGCAATAACTAAGCAGACGGTGGAGGTCTTTACCAGTGTCACCGAGTCCGTCAACCGGATGGTGTTGAATATTCAGCAAATCTCGCTAAACGCTAGCCAGCAATCGATTGCGGTTCAGCAAATTTTACAAGCAATGAATGCACTCAATAGCTCTGCTAGAGAGACAGCCATCGGCATCAGTCAGACTCGCGTTAGCACTCACCAACTCAATGATGCAGCTTATAAGCTACAAAGTGTTGTGTAATCAGAGGCAGGGGACAGGGGACAGGGGACAGGGGACAGGGGACAGGAGGAAATGGCCCTTTCCTCCTGCTGTGAAGCCTACTAGTAGTCTGTCCCATTAATTCTGACAAGTAGATAAATTTTTCAATTTCTTTTCTTTCCTTCTTCCTTCGCGCTCTTTGCGTCCTTCGCGGTTCGTTCTTTTATCCCTCAAAATTAATGCGATAGACCACTAGTTTTTTCAAGTTACTGCGTAACCATGCAACAAAGGTGCAAGCCGATGCAACAAAGGTGCAAGTCGATGCAATAAAGGTGCAAGTCGATGCAATAAAGGTGCAAGTCGATGTAACAAAGGTGCAAGTCGATGCAACAAAGGTGCAGATTAAGAGATTTGTGTGTATACCGTAGCTTGATGGGGTGAATCTAAAATCTAAAATCCAAAATTGTGTAATAGCAATATCTGGAAATTCTCGAACTTATCCACTTACAGGAGATCGCTAGATGGAAAGCAAACGAAACTGGAGACTAAGATACTGGATTATTGGCGGGTATGCAGTTCCCGTGCTGGCTTTGTTAGTTTCTGCCGGAATGACAATTGTCAATATCAACACGGTGAACCAACGGTCAGAAAATTTATTGACTTCTTATGACATTAACTCAATACTTGACGATCTTTCTGTTAGCGTGCAAAGTAATTCCAAGGCAAATCGAGGCTATTTGTTAGAACAAAATCCGCAATCGCTTGAGAGCTACCGAAAGACTCAAAAAGATTCCAAGGAATTTCTAGCAAAACTGATGACACTTGCCCGATCGCAACAGGAACGACAGTCTTTAACCAAACTGGAGGAACTGCTCAATAAACAGATTGCTTTTGACGATAACGTGATGGCAAATGTGGATCGCGGCAAAGTCAAAGAAGCTGTTGAAAGCTGGAGTAAGGGAAATTCCCGCAATCAAGGGCAGGATGTCGTAGACATGATTGGAGAAATGCAGCAGCGAGAAGATCAGACTTTTGCAACCGCCGCGAAAGAGCTACAAGAGGCGCTCAATGCCCTTAAGTTCACGGTGATGTTAGCAAGTGGACTCTCCCTGGTGCTATCTATTTTAATTGGCATCTGGGTCATTAGCCGCACTTCCCGCAAGATGAACGCCTCTGCCAGCGCGATCGCCACTTCTACAACTGAAATTGCTACGACGATCGAGCAGCAAGAACGCGCCACCATCCAACAAGCCACTTCTGTCACCCAAACTACCACGACAATGGATGAATTGGCGGCTTCCTCGCGCCAGTCTGCCGAACAAGCAGAAGCCTCAGCCGCAGGGGCGCGGCAGGTGTTATTGCTGGTAGACGGTCGCACTCAAGAGGGTCAGTTCAGCCAATCGAGTCTACGCGAGAAGGTAGGCGATATTGCCGCCCAAATTCTCCATCTCAGCGAACAAACCAATCAAATCGGCACGATCTCCACCCTGGTTAGTGACTTAGCAAGTCAAACTAATATGCTAGCGCTGAACGCGGCAGTAGAAGCGGTACGAGCCGGGGAACATGGCAAAGGCTTTGCGGTTGTTGCTGCCGAAATTCGCAAACTGGCAGACCAGAGTAAGCGATCGGCTGAAAAAATTAATGTACTGGTTTTAGATATTCAAAAATCGACCAATTCCACCGTTATTGTCACAGATGAAGGCACGAAAACCGTAGAAAAGATTGTGGATGCCATCAGAACGATCGCCATAAATGGTCAACAAATTTCCCTTACTTCCAATCAACAAGCGATCGCAGTGCAACAGGTGGTAGAAACCATGAACTCGCTTAATATTGCTGCTAAGGAAACTGCTTCTGGCATTAGTCAAATTAAAGCCGGCACCCAACGACTGAATGATGCCGCCCAAGAACTAAAAGCAGTTGTCTAAAAATGTATTGGAGTAACAGCTATGTTAAAAAATATGTCTCTAAATGGACGATTGATGGGATCGTTTTTGCTGATGGGCGGTGTCGTTTTGTTCGTCGGCACTGTTGGCTGGTGGGGTACTCATAAATTAAGCAGCCATATCGACACCCTCAGTAATAACAGCCTCCCCAGCATCGACGGATTGTGGAGACTTAATGAAGGGCAGACCCAGATCCAGTCGGCAGAACGAGCGATTCTCAACCCCGAATTACCCTCCGCAGCCAAACAGTCTGAGTTAAATCGAATGCAGACAGCCTGGAAGCAGATTGACGCAGGACTTGAGGAATATGAAGCCACGCCCCGCACCCCCGACGAGGACAAACTCTATCAGACGTTTAAGCAACAGTGGCAGGCATGGAGGCAGGATCATGCTGCCTATCTTCAGGCTTACCAGGATTTTACCCAGTTAGGTGTTGTAAACCCCACTGCCAGACAGCTTGAATTGACCAGCCAGAAGCGAGAAAATTCTCCAGAAATGAAGATGGCGATCGCTGCTGCCGATCGACTGACAAAACTCAGACAAAATGCTGTTGTCAAAAATGATGTTTCCTTTGCGGTTGCAACTAACTCATTGTTGCAACTGATCAAAATTAATCAGGATACTGCTGAAAATGCAAATAAAGCCGCCAGTGACGATACCCGCTTGACCACAGGTTGGGTGATTACTGGTATTATTGCTGGGCCTCTGGGGGCAATCTTACTAGGATTTTTTCTTGCTAAACCGTTGACAGGTAAAATTGCTCAAATTGTTCAAGCAATGGCTGCCTCTACCAATGAAATCGCCGCTACGATTGAGCAGCAAGAACGGACTGCGACTCGGCAAGCAAGTTCTGTCAATCAAACCACTATCACTATCGACGAATTGGGAGCCTCATCGCAGCAGTCAGCCGCACAGGCAGAATCGGCGGTAGCAGGGGCACGGCAGGCGTTGATCCTTGCAGGTAACGGTGCTGAAGCTGTAAAACGCACCCTCAAAGGTATGGAAACCCTACAGCAGAAAGTCGCAGCGATCGCCGACCATATCACACGCTTAAATGAACAAACCAAGCAGATTGGCAGTATCTCTGGTTTGGTGGGCGAGTTGGCAAGTCAGACCAATATGTTGGCGTTAAATGCGGCTGTAGAAGCAGTTCGGGCAGGGGAGCATGGTAAAGGTTTTGCCGTTGTCGCTGCTGAAATTCGCAAACTAGCAGACCAGAGCAAAAAATCAACCGAAAAGATCGGCACCTTGGTAGGCGATATTCAATCTGCCATTAGCATCACTGTCGTTGTCACCCATGAAGGGACTAAAACTGTGGAAGAAGGGACGCGAATTGCCCAGGAAACGTCAGAATCCTTTGCTGGTGTAGAAGGTGCAGTGAATAATATTGTCATCAACAGTCAACAGATTTCACTCAATATCAACCAGCAAGCGATCGCTATTCAGCAAATTGTCTCTGCGATGAATGACCTGAATATTGCTGCGCGTGAAACTGCCAGTGGCATTAGCCAGATCCGCTCTGCTACTCAACAACTAAACGAGTCAGCGCAAGCACTGAAGGCAACTATTTAGTCGCTCAGTTTGGATAAGCAGGGGAGGCAGGGGGCGCAGGGGAGGCAGGGGAGGCAGGGGAGGAAAGAGAGTTATTATTAAGCAATTTCTCTTCCCCTGCTTCTCTTCTCCCCCTGCTCCCCCTGCTCCCCCTGCCTGCTCCCCCTGCTTATCCGAACCGTATTGGCTCAACCCCTAACTAATTAAAACTATGATGATCGATGATGAAGAACTGAGAGACGTTTTCAAAGTAGCCAGCGAAGAACACCTGCAAAACCTGGATGATGGATTGCTGCATTTGGAAAACCATCCCGACGATCTGGCTGTCCTGGAAGCCTTGATGCGAGAGGCACATTCTCTCAAAGGCGATGCCAATATGCTGGGAGTCAAAGATGTAGGCACTCTGGCACATCAAATTGAGCATATTTTGACTCAACTCAAGCAACAAGAAAACCCGGCATCCTCGTTGGGCAATGATCCAACAGACTCACCCTACGAACGCCTCGCTCATGCGATCGCCGCTATCCGCAAACTCGTTCATGAAGCTGTCACCGGAGAACCTGCCAGGGTTGATACCTTTTCTGTTCTGGCCGAATTGATGGGAGCGCCGCCGGCAAAAAGGGAAGATAATCCAACTCAGGAACCAGAAGTCAACAGTATTGAAGTCATAAATACAGTTAAAAACAATACTTTTGATAAGAATCAAGAGCTAAAGGAAAACGCAACAATCCAAAATCCAAAATCCAAAATCGTTCGACTGAGCGAAGCCGAAGTCCAAAATCCAAAATCCCCCACCAATAGCTACCGCATCGAAACCATCCGCGTTGGCACTCGCCACCTAGATACGTTGATGACGCAAGCAGGGGAGTTAACTGTAACCAAAATTCGGATTGCTCATCGGCTGGGAGAAATTGAAGCGATCGCCAATTTGTGGGAAGAATGGAATCGAGATTTGTTCACTAATCGGTTTGCGTTCAGCCGAGAGCAACAAGGTGATGTCGCCCACCAACGTCTAGAAACTTTTCATCATCACTCTGAAAAACGATTAGAGCAATTGGGTCATTTAGTGAAAACCTTGCAGAGTTCCCTTTCAGAAGACACAACCCGACTGGAACAACTAAGTAGCGATCTAGAAGAGGGGATTCGTACCCTGCGATTGCTGCCCTTTGCAACGATTTTCAACCTCTTCCCGCGGATGGTGCGCGATCTGGCGCAGCAGCAGGGAAAATTGGTGGAGTTGATTCTGGAAGGCAAAGACACCCTTGCCGACAAACGCCTGTTGGAAGAAATGAAAGATCCGCTAATGCACATTCTGCGAAATGCGATCGATCACGGGATTGAGCCACCACAGGAACGGGAACGGCTAGGTAAACCAACAACGGCAACGATTCGGCTCAAAGCTTACCAGACTCCCACTAACATTGTGCTGGAAATCAGTGATGATGGCCGGGGGCTTGACCTGGATAGAATCAAACAAATAGCGGTGAAACGGGGCATTTGCGGGGAAGAAGAATTAGCAGCAATGACTCCCAGCCAAATCCAAGCGTTGATCTTCGCACCAGGGTTTTCAACAGCCCCCCTGGTGACAGAAATATCAGGGCGGGGTGTGGGGCTGGATGTGGTGCAAACCAATGTCGAGAAATTGAAAGGTACGATTCAGGTAGAATCGTTTCCCGGACTGGGATGTACGCTGCGCGTCAATCTCAGTATCACCTTAGCAACCGCCCATGTCTTGATTGTGCAAGTGAACGAAATGCCTTACGCCATCCCAGTCGAGTTTGTGCAAACCGCTTGCTTAATCAAGTCAGAAGAGATTTTTCCCTTGGAGGGACGTGACACAATAATTCGGGATAGCCAACCCATTTCGATTGTGCAGTTGGCCGATCTATTAGAACTGCCCCCGATGCCATCTGGATTAACTCAAGAAACGGCACTTTCCTGTATTATTCTCCAGGTTGGGCAAGCACAACTGGGTGTAGTGGTGGATGCCTTAGTGGATGAGCAAGATATACTGATTAAACCCCAAAGTCAGTTACTCAAACGAGTCCGCAATGTTTCTGGAGCAACAATTTTAGGCACTGGAGATGTGTGTATGGTGCTGAATCCCCAGGATTTGGTGAAGTCAGCCCGATCGCGATCGCAGTCTATTTCTTCTACCCAAACTCGTCAACTTGCACCCACAAAACCAACCGTCTTATTAGTCGAAGATTCTATTGCCACACGCACGCAAGAAAAGCGGATTTTAGAAACCGCAGGCTATCAAGTAATTACTGCTGTAGATGGTTTAGATGGATTTAACAAGCTGCGATCGCACGCCGTTGATGCTGTTGTTAGCGATGTGCAAATGCCAAATCTCGATGGCTTCGGGTTAACTGCCAAAATCCGCCAATATCAAGAATATAGCGAACTTCCAATTATCCTGGTTACTTCCCTTGCCAGCGATGAGGATAAACGTCGGGGTGCGGAAGCCGGAGCCAATGCCTATATTATCAAAGGCAGCTTTAATCAAGAAGCCTTGCTGTCAACCCTCAAACGGTTAGTGTAGAGGTTTTCGGGTGAAATGGCGCGAAGATAAGGCAGGAGGCAGGAGGCAGGAGGCAGAAGGAAAATAAAATAAAAAGTTGAAAGTCTTACAGTACAAAAATTTCATAACTCCTGCCTCACCCGAACAAAAAGCTTTTCTTAGTGCCATTTGTTTTCGGGTGAATGAAGAATAATTTTCTCGTAAAATCTCAACTTACTATCAATTGATGAAAAACTCTGCCCCAATTCGCGTCTTTCTGGTGGAGGATTCGCTCGTCGCCTTAACCATCCTCAAGCGGATTCTGGCGAGTTCCCTGGAAGTGGATGTGGTGGGAACTGCTCCCAATGGCGTGGAAGCATTGGAGCGAATTCCAGCCGCACAGCCCCAGGTAATCTGCACCGATCTCCACATGCCCAAAATGGATGGACTGGAACTCACCCGCCGGATTATGGCAGACTATCCCCGTCCCATTCTAGTAATCAGCACCTCCGTCAATACCCAAGAAGATTCCCGCAATGTTTTTAAACTGCTGCAAGCGGGTGCTTTGGATGTTTTTCCCAAACCCAGCATTGACTCACTTTCAGACTACGAACACGTTAAGCACGAATTAATCAACCGGATCAAAGTTCTGGCAGGGGTTACAGTCTTTACTCGCCACACTTCCCGAACTGCGACGGTAGAACCGAGAACGCATCCTGTTAGCCCCAAAAGTAAGGCAGAACCATTCAACCCAAAACCGGTCAGTAACTCGCAATTCCCGATTCGTAATTCCCCGTTCTCTCTGCCCAAAATCGTGGCGATCGGAGCCTCCACAGGCGGCCCCCAGGCATTCTACACGATCCTAAAACAACTGCCTGCAAACTTTCCCGTACCCATTCTGTGCGTCCAACATATCAGCGAAGGATTTCTGCAAGGACTGGTAGATTGGCTAGCAGCAGAATGTTTCCTGCGCGTGACGATCGCCCAACCGGGAGAATTTCCCAAACCGGGTACTGTTTACTTCGCTCCCGAACGAAAACACCTGCAACTCGACACTCAAGGGCGATTAACCACCGTCAGCACCCCTGCCGTTTCCGGGCATCGTCCTTCCGTCACAGCTTTGTTTCAAGCCGTTGCCACCTGCTATCCGCGATCGGCGGTTGGTATTTTGCTGACTGGCATGGGACGGGATGGTGCAGATGGATTACAAGCGATCGCTCAAGCTGGAGGCACTACCATTGCCCAGGATGAACAAACCTGCGTTGTCTTCGGGATGCCCAAAGAAGCGATCGCTCTGGGAGCTGCCCAACATATTTTGGCGATCAGCGAAATTGCTCCCATGCTATTGAATCGAATTTCCAGTTATAGGCTGGGTTAGGTGTAGCTATAACGTGCAACGCATCTTAATCCAAAAGGCTAATTTTGTCCAAATGCCAGAATCTGAGCAGCACTCAACTTAAAGCCAGGAACGATCGTCGATGCTAGGGGGGTGTCACCCGTATAAATCGTGTCTTCATATTGCCCGTTCACCCATAAGCACAGCGTCATTTGTTGCCTTTCCGGGTCAATAATCCAGTATTCCGCAATCCCTCGCGCCGCATATTCTGTACGTTTGTAACGATAGTCTCGGTCGCGGTTGTCTTGTCCAGGTGAAACCACCTCAACCACCAAGATTGGCGGTGGCATATCTTGGGTAATCGTGTTGCTGCGTTGTCCTGCTAGCGTTGCGTATCCTTCTTCACTCAGTACGGTCAGATCGGGTAAGCGCACCTTTGCCCGTTTGCCACTCACCACAATTTCCATATCTTTGAGGTTGATCAGCACAATCGAAATGTATTTTGCCAATTCCAACATGAGGAGTTTGGCAAGCTTGCAGTTTTCTGGGGATTCAGTCGGCACTTCTACTAACTCTCCATCTACAAGCTCATAGCGTGTGTCAGTACCGTCGTCATAGGCAAGGTATTCCTCCATTGTCATCAACTTGGGGACGTTGGGTGCAGTTTGAGTCATGGCTAGGAATCTCCGCGATCGCCGCTGCAAGGCTGTCAGGATAAAAAACTGGCTGTGCCAATCTTAGCAAATCCTCATTCTGCGCTAATGTTTTACTCATCGCAGACTGTTAAGCTAAACCACATCTAATTTGCATATATAAGATTTATATAACTATTGTGGGGTGGGCAGCGTTCGACTGAGCGCTCACGCCGAAGTCTGATGAACAAGCAGTCAGGTGTAATTGAAGAAGAATTCAGAAGTCAGAATTCAGGAGTCAGAATCAAGACGCTCGAACGCGAGTGCGTGTCGCAGACAAGACTCGCTAACGCTTCGCTATCAGTCGGGGATTCAGACCGGCGCAGGTCTTGTTGACCACCAAATTTTCAATTTGGTGGGGGTGCAAAAACGCCGATTATTCATCCGCCAGTCATACAGAATTCATTCTGAATTCTGACTCCTGACTCCTGAATTCTGTTCGATAAATTTTCGTACAGTTTCTCGCAATTGTTCGGCATCAAAAGGTTTGATCAAATATTCTGTTGCACCCGCTAGATGACCCTTCACCCGGTCGAAGGGGGAATCTTGAGAAGTCACCATAATCACGGGCAAATGCTGAAACTGGGGCAGGCTCCGCACCGTGCGGCAAAACTCCAACCCGTTTACATCCGGCATTTGCACATCTAATAGCAAGACTGAAATCGGTTGATGATAAATGATCGACAGGGCATCAACCGCGTTAGCAGCTGTTATTACTTGATAGCCCGGTTCTAACGCTCGTTTAATCATTTGATGAATCACAGGGCTGTCATCAAGCGCGAGAACAATCGGTGAGCTTGTCGTACCATTTGACATACTTTACAAGTCGATGAGTCAATCATCGTTGGCGTTTACTCTAGCATTCCCAAAGTAAGACTTGAACAATTGATATTTTGATAATTTTATACACACTTTAAGTATTTTTAACCAAAGGCTCAACTGGAATTTGAATCAAGAACTCGCTGCCTTTCCCAAGTTCTGAGGAGCATTTTAAAATGCCGCGATGTTTTTCAACCACAATTTGATAGCTGATGGACAGTCCCAGCCCGGTTCCCTTGCCGATGGGTTTGGTGGTGAAGAATGGATTGAACAGTTTTTGCTGGGTTGTTTCTGTCATCCCAGAACCGTTATCTCGAATCCGAATCACTACACTATCTGCGTGGGAGGGTTGGGATAGATCGGAACTACCCGATTTTTCTTTACTAATGAGTTCTGTTTGAATGGTAACGATCGGATTAGGCGTTTCATCTAAGGCATCGATCGCGTTACCCAAAAGATTCATAAATACTTGATTCAATTGCCCCGCATAACAATCAACAGGCGGTAAATTTTCGTATGCTTTAATCACCTGAATCTCAAACTTGGCACTAGTTAATTTCAAGCGACTCTTCAAAATTAACAACGTGTTTTCAATCCCTTCATGGATATCCACAGGTTTCATCTCGGCTTCATCCAGACGCGAGAAATTCCGCAGAGATAGGACAATTTGCCGAATTCGTTCTCCACCCATTTGCATCGATGACAATAGATTAGGCAAATCTTGCATCAAGAAATCAAGATCGATGGACTCGATCTTTTCCTGAATAGCATCAGTTCCATTGGGATAGGTTGCCTGATAAAGATCCAATAGTTCTAGCAAATCCCGAACATAGTTGGTTGCATAAGTAATATTACCGTTAATAAAGTTGACCGGGTTGTTGATTTCGTGGGCAACTCCGGCCACCAACTGCCCCAGGCTCGACATCTTCTCTTGCTGTATCAGTTGCATTTGGGTTTGCTGCAATTGGCTCAGTGCATTCCCCAGATAAGTGGCTTGAGTTTGAGCGGCAAAGGCGGTTGCTCGTGTTTGGGCAAGCAGTTCTGCCTGATCGAGAGCGATCGCTACTTGATCGGTGACAGCTTTGAGTAACCGGACTTCGCTATCACTCCATTGGCGCGAACCGCGACAGTGATGGCAAATAATAGCACCCAATTGACCAGAATGGGTTCTCAGTGGCAGCAACAGCATCGAGGTTACTGCCAGTTCATGCAGCAGGACGCTATCCTCCGGGGTGAGTGCCTCTGAGGTAGTAGAAACATCCTCAATCCTTAGCATATCTAGATTTAAGATAGTTTCTGCCAGAACGGAGCCTGGCCCAAGGGAAAGTTCCCCCAACGCCATCTGAATCTCTGGGTTAGTCGCTTCGTGAGTCACCATGAACTTGAACCGATCTTTGTTGGGCAGACACCACACAAAGTCACAGCGATCGACTTGCAACAGAGTATGAATCTCATTCACTGCCGTTTGTAAAATCGTGTCCAGATCCAGAGAATTACGGATTTGATTTGCCAGATTAAACAGAATTGAATCTTGTTGACCAACCAATTCCTGAATAATCAATTGCTGTTTTAGTTGTTTGATTTCCGGGATCATTTGACGCAGCTTCGTGGTGTTGCGCTTTAGCTCCAATTGCGCTATTACTTGGTGGCTGAGTGTCTGCAATCCTTTCCGTTGTTTCTGGCTCAGATCGCGCGGTTCAATGTCCATGACGCAGAGTGTACCCAAGACACAACCGCCAGTTATTACTAAGGGGACTCCGGCATAAAATCGGATATTGGGAGCATTTATAACAAAGGGGTTGGTGGCAAAGCAGGGATCGGCCAAGGTATCTGGAATCACAAATACATCTGACTGGCGAATGGTGTAGTTACAAAATGCGAAGTCTCGGCGAATCTCTGTTAATGTGATTCCCACCTTAGACTTAACCAACTGGCGATCGGCTCCGATAAAACTCACTAGTGCCATTGGAGTTTGGCACAGATCGGCTGCCAGTGCTGTCAAGTCATCTAATGCCCGATTGGGTAAAGCATCCAAACCCTGAAACTGATACACTGCTTTGAGCCGTGTCAGTTCGTTGGTGCAGGGCATCGTTGTGCAGGAGAGCATGGAATCAAGTAATAAATCAGGGATTTTCATAGTTTTTTTATATTTGGGTGCGATCGCTAATTTGACAGTCAAATAGGTACATTTGCAATCGCTACTCTAAGTTTTTCAAAAGCTTTAGATTTCATAAGTGCTTATTTCGTAGCAATATTTTAAATCAAATTATGAATGCGAACTTAAGTATAGCGCCGTTCACTTTGATACTGTTAATGGCAGGCGGATTGGAAAACTTATCCAGCCCTGACTGCTTGTGACTTCAATTGTGTCTTGGAGATATTGCACTAGCTTTTTCACCAAAGCTAACCCTAATCCTGTACCACTATTTTGTCCAATTTCGCTTTGAGTAATTTGGGAAGACGAGTCCAAAATGCAAGTGTTTTAGTGTTGAAGGTTCTGGAGTTGGAAATACTACCAGAATGCAACAAAGAAGCAATGCCACAATGCTGTAAGTGATTCTACAAAAGTATGATTCCTTACAAAAAGTTTTTGTTCAGAAGATTTACGAGATGGGAACTCTAGCTAATAAGCTTAATTACAGTATCCCACCCAACACTGCTAATCATGTCCAACTTCGCTCACTCCACATTGGGCCAATCTTCTTACCCTCGCTTAACTAGAAGCCTAAGTGCTGTTGAAAGTTGGGGCTTTGGTTTGACAGCTCATATTTCTTGGACAGCATTGGTTCCAGCGATTCATGCTGCTCTAGGTTCTCAAGCTATTTTTGTCTGGATACCTGCGGTGATTTTTGGAATGCTGCTTAATTATCAGGTAAAACGCTTAGGTATGCATTTCATCAATGTAGCTGGAGGAACACCTAACTATGCTACCAAGCTACTGCAAAACTACCCAGGACTAGCTCGTTATGCAGCAATTGGATACCTCCTCAATTGGGTTTCTTACCTGTCAGTGAATACAATCGTACTCAGAGATTTAATTAAAGTAAATTTGGAGGCGCTGGGTATTGCCTGTCCAGACATATTTCTGGATATTAGCTTTACACTGTTACCCTTTATCGTGGCGTTTAGTGGGACTCGCGCCCTGAGTATTTTACATTTGTTTTTTGTCATTCCAGCTTTTGGATTGCTAATGACCTTCTGCGTGCAAGGTCTTGGCTGGCTAGCGTTTTCTCCCGTTAGTCCTGGGTTTTTTCCTAGCAGTTGGTCATCTTTGAGCTTCGTGGATTGGGCAAAGTGGTTTTTTTTCGTCACTTACGCAACCTACAGCTGTGAAACAGCTTCTTCATTTGTTGCCGATAGCCGCAACCCCACTCAAACGCTGCGGTTTCTAAACATTGCCGCCTGGATGATGCCGCCCATCTTTTTGGGGGGTTCTTGGGTAGTAATGCGGTTGGCGACAAATCCCAACCTGAAAGACAATGCTTTCCTAAATCTTGTGGCAGCTTCCCAGCCATTTTGGGGAAGATTTGCTGGTATCAGTATTTCTTTTTTGCTAGTAGCTGCTTGTCTACTCGGTTCGGCAACGGTGGTTTCTAATTGCCCGCGCATTTTGTATCAGCTGGCCTTAGATAACCACATTTCACCAGTATTTTCTGTTGTCTCGCGTCGAGGTGTGTTTGTCCCAGCATTGACGTTGACACTGGTGTTGTGCTTAATTTATCTGATTTGGGGAGATGTGGCGCGAATCGTCGCTGTTGGTAACATAGGTTGGTTTGTTTCCTTTATGTTACTGCATTTGGGGCTTTGGCTCCGGCGCGATCGCCCAGAAGTTTTGTTTCCTCGCATATCTCTGGGCATTCTGCTGTTAGAAGTTGTAGTGCTGTTCGTGGGCGGATTTGCCTGGGGTTGGCTCAACTTGCTAATTGGGCTATTGTTTCCCATTGGTGTCCTGGGAATAGATGCAGTGATTCGCCGTGTGAATTTCCCCCCATTCCATCCCAATTGGTGGATGCGGCGATATCGCACGCGCCCTGTGGTAATCATCAAAGATTCAGTAATTCTTCAGGTGAGTATCCTGATTTTTTTACTGTGCAGCGCCGTGGCAGTTGGCTGGTTATTTGGCGTCAAACTTAATAAAGTGGCAACTGCGGGCGGTGAGAATATATTTGTGGTGCTGCTGATGAGCGTGGCATTTGTGGGAGTAGCGATCGCTTGTTGGACAAGTTTACCGCAAGTAGTTGCGATCGCAGAAGCCAGAGAATCTGCCGAACATCTGTTTACTGTCGCCCAGGATGGTATTTTAGTTGTAGATAATCAAGGCATTATCCAGCAAGCAAACCCAGCCACTGAATCGTTTTTTGGTGTCAACCCATCTGAGTTGCGGGGAAATCACCTGAACAAATGGCTACCCGCATTAGTCTACTATCCAGAGCAGTGGATAAAGCGTAGCGAACAAATTCTAATTGGCAATGGAAAAAACAGAACTCTGGAAGTTTCCATCTCAGATAGACCTCATCGGGATTTTCAGGAATATGTCGTGATTCTCCACGACATTACCCAGCGCAAACAAGCAGAGCAGATATTGCGATACTCAGAAGCACAACTGCGCCAAGAGGCCAAGCAGCTAGTATCTCAACTGGTGCATAGTGAAAAAATGTCCAGTTTGGGACAGTTAGTAGCAGGTGTAGCGCACGAAATCAATAACCCAATCAATTTTATTTCTGGCAATGTCGGCTACGCCAATCAATATATCCAAGATTTATTAAGATTGCTGCAACTATACCAGAAAAACTATCCTAATCCAGTAAAGGAAATTCAACAAGAAACAGAAGCGATCGACTTAGATTTTTTGATTGCAGACTTGCCTAACTTGCTAACTTCTATGACAGTTGGTGCGGAACGAATCACAGAAATTGTCTTATCTCTGCGAAACTTTTCCCGGTTAGATGACGCAGAGATGAAAGCTGTGAATATCCATGAGGGTATAGATAATACCTTGATGATTCTGGAACATCGCCTCAAACCTAAATCTAACAATCAAACAATTGAGGTGATTAAAGAATACGGCGACCTGCCATTAGTAGAATGTTATGCTGGACAACTGAATCAAGTATTTATGAATCTTTTAGCAAATGCGATCGATGCTTTAGAAGAAGCAGTAGAAAATGGTGAGTGGGGAGTAGGGGAAAAAACGCTTGTTACTCCCCAGATAAGCATTCAGACTAAACTCACTAGTGAGAATCAGGTAGTTATTTGCATTGGCGACAATGGTATAGGCATTCCCGAAAAGGTACAAAAACAATTATTTGAACCATTTTTTACGACTAAACCAGTTAATAAAGGTACTGGGTTAGGTTTATCTATTAGTCATCAGATTATCACCCAAAAACATCAAGGAAAATTAGAATGTATTTCTGCTCCTGGAAAGGGAACAGAATTTGTAATTGTAATTCCGTTAAATCAGCAAGCTATCTAATTGTCAACATCTTGAAAGCAAAAATAAAAATTGTGATGAGTATGCGTGTCCCATTTTCGGGTGTGGTAAATGATTGTGTTTAGTTGCTGCTTGTTACCAATCTTGAGTATTTATTTCTGGGGTCATTTTGATTAAACTTTTTTTGATAACTGCCAAAGTTGGATTTCATAACGCAGATGGCTCTCAAAAATTGTCCGTGCTGCTAAACCCTCCGTAATCGGTTTTTCCAACCAACGCTTAAATGCTAAACGACCAAGTGCGTGTAACGGAGGGACAGCGATCGCCACAACATCAGCAATATATTTAACTGTTGTCAGTCCAAAAGTACGAAAGTTATCAACACACAAATCAATCGTTGGCGCAATATGGGTTGAAATGTCTTCAGTCTTGATTAAATTAAATCCAGATTGTTCCAACGCTATCTGGAGTTCACTGGCGATATGACAATTAGAAAAAATACCTTCTTGGTATTCGGCATCGAAACGCATCATGTCTGCAAGCAGCAGGTAGCCACCACTATCCAGTAAACGAGCTGCACCCTGAGCTAAATCGAGAGCAGCAATATATTGGCTGCTTTCGCTAAATAAGATCAGATCGTAGGAGTATGATTTGTGAAAATCTTCAAATCTCGTTAAGTAAAAAGGTACTTGACCGTTGGTATTTTTAATAAATCTTTCTTGCTGAAGTGCATCGGGTGCTAGTCCCTCAACAGTGAAACCGCGTGAGCACAAATATGCTGCGTTACCTCCAATCCCACAGCCTACATCAAGCACAGTTTTTGTCCCCTCTGGGATAAAACTCAAAAGTTTGGCTGTATATGCAACTTGCGCCACACGCAGACGAGTTAGAGTTAATTCTTCATCCTGAGTAGGTAGTGGCTTCCAATACCCGTAATGGAGATAGTCGGAATTTGTGAGTCCAATGTAATAATCTATCGCTGCATTTTGGTAGCGAGTTGGTTTCGGAATCTTGCTTGATTTTGGCTTGAGCATTGAGGAATAAAGTAAGTTTTAGGGCATTAAGCTTGGTTTAAATTCTGACCATCGCTTACAAACTTGTTCATAGCAATCGGCTGGAGTAATTTTTAGTTGGTGTAAAAAATTAACCTCAATCTGAGGATCAGCTTTTAGCACTAGAAGAATATCTTGATGGGGATTGTATGTTGCCACTACTGGAAAAATTGATGAAATCATGGATGAGCAGATTGATTGCGATATAGTTCCACAATCCTGAAACGAGCGCAAGTAGAACCTAATCAGATCGGAGGGTAGAAATTGCAGGGTGAAGGGAACTGTATCAAGACTTGTAATTGTAGGGTGAATAACTTTAGTATCCACATCACAAATGACAACTCCCCGCCCAAATGACTGAAATCCCTGCCATCCTGTGTAGCCGATTACCAGCAGATTATTATGGATAAAGTTGTTTTGCCAGTAGCCAAAATTTCCTTGCCAGACACTATTGGAGGGTCGCATTCACTTCTTCCCATAAGACTTTTGTTTCTTCACTTCCCGGTTTTCACCAATGCAGGGATCGCCTAACCTTGCTGTTTTTATTTGCATTACTTTCTATTCCTTTTAAGATTAATGATTTAAGTACTAGAGATTATAAACTGAAAAATTTTACCCAATCATCAATTAACAACAACTTATGTTTAATTTTGCCCACTTATTTAGTGGTGGAATCTTTGCCAAAATGCCCTTCTTCAAAATTTCCGGTCGTTCTGACCAAGGCAATGAACCATCGAGTTTAGCATAATATTGACTAGCACATTGCAAAACATCAGATGCACTAGTGTCAACTGGTAAATCGCCAAAGAGATAAGTTGATTTACCTTCTGCTGTAAAAGCAATAACACAAGAATGCTTACAAGCACTCATGCATTCAACTCCCTGAATGAGGAATTTATTTCGCAATTCCCAATCTTGTGCAAGTTCATGAAGGTGTAGTAATAGTTGCTCACCTTTACTTTCACCAACTCGTTTACCATCTTGCCAGACGCTGGCGCAGGTCGTGCAAACAAATAAACTATGTTGTTTGTCGAGCATTAATTTTGAAGTGTGTAGGATTAAGTCCGAAGCGCAGATATGACATGTTGTCGCAGTCGTGCAACTGCAACATAGCTATTGAGTAAATTTGGCACAAATGATGTTGCAAAAGCTTTCACGCTAGAGAAAAAATAGCGTAAATGACAGTTACACCAAAGCACAATTGTAACTATCAATAAACTGCCTATAATTTCATAGCCATGAGTAGTCCGTGGCGTATCTCTGGCACTATAAGAGCGTGAAACTGATGTATCTTTGAAATATTTATGGCAATATTCACCTGTACCTCGCAGATGGATGATAAGTTTGTCTGTTACTTTCGGCGGGCATTCTGACTTTGAGGCATAAGCTTCATTACAGCTGCGGGACAGCGCCGGATTTACACCGAACTTTCCCCCTTGCGTCTGATGGCTGATCTCCACCAGAACCGATTTGATCTTGGTTTTATAATAGCATGATTATAAATGAATTTAAGAATACTTAAACTTACTAGTTGCAATAGTTACAATTTATCAGACGCGATGCCTGGGTTCGATGTAGCGATGTCTACGATGGGCTACGCCTACGCTAACCCGTCTCACTGGCTGAAAAATCAAAACTTAAAATTGAAGAAGTATAAACACTCCAAATTCTATTGTTATGCTACCTCTATAGTGTCGAGTAAACAGAGTAATGTTGAAGTTTTTTGCTGACCGTGGTGGTACATTCACAGATATTGTTGCTGTTACTAATAATCAAGCAATTATCGATGGAGTTTCAAAACATCCCGAACGTTTTTTAATTGTCCCTCTGCCTAATCAGCAATGGATTATAGTCTACAAACTACTTTCAGAAAATCCCGAACTATATCAAGATGCAGCCATTCAAGGTATTCGAGATATCATAGGTATTGCTAGCAACGAACCCATTCCTACTGAAGCGATAGAAGTGGTAAAAATGGGGACAACAGTAGCAACAAACGCGCTGTTAGAAAGGAAAGGCGATCGCGTCGTTCTTCTCATCACTAAAGGGTTTAAAGATGCGCTACGAATTGGCTACCAAAATCGTCCTAACATCTTTGCCCGTCATATAATTTTACCAACGATGCTTTATGAGCAGGTGATTGAGATAGATGAAAGATATGATGCTAACGGCAATAAATTAATACCTATAAATATTGAACAAGTCAAAAGTGACTTACAAGCAGTTTACCATACAGGAATTCGGAGTTGTGCTATTGTTTTTATGCACAGCGATCGCTATCCTGAACACGAACAAGAAATAGCCCAGCTTGCCCAAGAAATCGGCTTTACCCAAATATCCATATCCCATCAAGTTAGTCCCTTAATGAAGTTAGTTAGCCGAGGAGATACAACAGTAGTCGATGCTTATTTAACTCCTATTCTGCGTCGCTACGTTAACCAAGTAGCGAATCAGTTACCCAGCGTCAAATTAATGTTCATGAAATCTGATGGCGGTTTAGTCGCAGCCGAACAATTTCAAGGCAAAGATAGTATTTTAAGCGGCCCGGCTGGCGGTATTGTCGGTGCAGTACAAACTAGTAAAAGAGCAGGTTTTGAGTTAGTTATTACCTTTGATATGGGAGGGACAAGTACAGATGTCGCCCACTTTAAAGGAGAGTATGAACGACAACTAGATTCGGAAATTGCTGGGGCGCGGATGCGAGTTCCTGTATTAGCAATTAATACTATTGCTGCTGGTGGTGGTTCAGTTATCTTTTTTGATGGTTCTAGTTATCGTGTCGGCCCTAAATCTGCTAGTTCAAATCCTGGGCCTGCTTGTTATCGACGTGGCGGGCCATTAACGGTTACTGATGCCAATGTGATATTAGCTAAAATTCACCCACAATATTTTCCCTCAGTTTTTGGCATTGATGGCAATTTACCTTTAGATAAAGATATTGTTATTCAAAAATTTATACAATTAACCAAAGACATTCAAGCCGCTACATTAAATGATTCTACCCCCGAACAAGTAGCCGCAGGGTTTATTGCGATCGCAGTGGAAAATATGGCGAACGCAATTAAAAAAATCAGTCTGCAACGGGGTTATGATGTCAGCCAATATGTGCTTTGTTGTTTTGGCGGTGCAGGTGGGCAAGTTGCTTGTTTAATTGCCGATACCTTGGGAATAAAAACAATATTTCTACATCCTTATGCGGGAGTTCTCTCTGCTTACGGAATGGGATTAGCTGATGTGCTGGCAATTAGAGAAGGAGGAGTTGAACAACCTTTAACTCAAGCATTAATCCCTAAATTACAGCAGTTAATGGAATATTTAGAAACTCAAGCTAGAAGTGAAATAGATGAAATACCAAGTCAAGTAGAAGTAATCCGAAAAATCAACTTAAAATCTGAAGGTACTAACTCCACATTAACCGTTAATTTCGCCGAGGATGTGGTAGTGATGCAACAAAAATTTGAGACTGAACATCAATCTCGCTATGGTTTCATTCAATTAGAGAAAATTTTAATTGTCGAATCCGCTTCAGTAGAAGTAATTCAGAAGATGGATACTCCAGAAGAACCCTTAATTATTCGTACTCGCCCTTTAGATGAAGCCCCCGTATCTGTTGAGACAGTAAGTATGTTTACTGCTAATAGATGGCACGATACTCCTGTTTATAGAAAGGAAGATTTACAACCAGAAGATAGTATTAATGGGCCTGCGATCGTTATCGAAAAAATTAGTACAATTGTAGTTGAGCCTAACTGGCAAGCGAGATTAACTGCACACAATCATCTAATTTTACACCGTAAATATTAATCAATTCATCAGGATTAGTCTGTAATTTAAAGGATAATCAATATCAAGTACCTTGTAGTCAACCTAAATAGAAGTTAAATGTCACCTTACGTTTATCCGGTTATTAAAACCGCAGAAATAGAAACTACATTCTCAGAATTAGCAGAACAATGGCGACGTGAGACAGGAATGCTGTCAGTTGCTTCAAAAATATCAATGCATCCCGCTTATCAAAGAATAATCGGGATGGGACAACCTGTGGTTCCTTTAATTATGCGTGAACTTGAGCGCGAACCAGACCATTGGTTTTGGGCCTTAAGTGCAATTACAGGAGCAAACCCTGTCAAAGCCGAACAGCGTGGTAGACTTCAGCAAATGGCTGTAGCTTGGATTGAATGGGGGAAAGCAAATGGATATAGATGGTAAGTTGGAAAGCTACAGAGAAAATAAATTTCCCAACTTATACCATACTGAATATTCTGTAACCAGCAAGCAAAGCACATCATATAATTGTTTTGCTTGGGCTGCGGGTGAGGATGAACGCTGGTGGAGTCCAATAGACCCAGATAATATGTATTACTGGGTAGAAGGTGTAACAGCAGAATTAACTATGTCAGCTTTTATCCAAGCATACAAAAGCTTAGGGTACAAACTTTGCGATAATTCCGAGCTTGAAGTGGGTTTTGAAAAAATAGCAATATACGCTACTTCTGATGGTGAACCAACCCACGCCGCCAGACAATTATCTAACGGAAAATGGACGAGTAAACTTGGACGTTGGGAAGATATAGAGCATGAACTTGAAGGTTTAACAAGCGAAATGTATGGTTCTGTCCAGCAGATTTTAAAACGTCAGACTTATTAATTCAAAATAAAAACTCAAGTGACTATGGAAATGAAGCTAACTAGGTTGAGCCAAGAGGATTACTTCAGTACGATTAACTTAGCTTTTATAAAGTTCCAACAAACAAATCATATTGAAGATGAGCCGATTTTACATTACTGCAAAATGGCTTTTAGAGATAAAGTAGATTGGAAAACTAATTTAGATGATTTAACTTATAAAGAAAAAGTAGTTTTTCAATATTTAATTGATGTGGGGCTAGTCGAGAAGCCAGAAAAATCTAAACAAGCAAAACAGCAAGAGTTAGTTAATCGGCTGCTAAAAATTACTTTTATTCTCGGTATTTTTGGCTTGGGGTTTGCTACACCATCTATAGCTAATTTTGTAAAGGAGTCTGAGGCTATATCCGACTACAAAAGCGAAATATCAAATTTAGAATTGCAAATCGACAATTATAAAAAAGATATTCAAGACCTAACATCCGAAAATCAAGAGTTACAAAAAATCGCTAAACCAGAAGTGATTCAAGAGCTTGAGCAAAAATTAGATAATGCTGAAAGAGCTAGACAAAATCTTAATGAAGAGCTAGCTAAGGAGAAAAGTAGGAAATGTCTAATTAGACTTCCTTAAATGAATATTTTTTTTATAGGGCAAATCTAGCTATAAAATCATCTATATAAATAAAATCCCAAAATGTATACAACATCTAAATCCGATCCCATCCGTTTAGAAATCTTTAAAAATCTCTATCAATTTATCGCCGAACAAATGGGAATTGTGTTACAAAACACAGCCACATCAGTGAATATCAAAGAAAGGCTAGATTTCTCCTGCGCTATTTTTGACTCTTCTGGATTACTAGTAGCAAATGCCCCTCATATTCCCGTACATTTAGGCTCAATGAGTGAAAGTGTCCGCAGTTTAATTAACGATAAAGGCGACACCCTAAAACCGGGAAATGTCTATCTATCTAATAACCCCTATAACGGCGGCACACACCTTCCTGATGTCACTGCAATTACCCCTGTTTTTTTGGAAAGTAGTAAAAATACTCTATTCCCTACCCCCCTATTTTTTGTTGCTTCTCGCGGACACCAAGCAGATATTGGTGGAATTACTCCCGGTTCAATGCCTCCACACAGTACCACAGTAGAAGAAGAAGGAATTCTTTTTGATAATTTCCTCTTGGTTGAAGAGGGAAATTTTCGAGAATCCGCAGTAAAACAACACCTCTCAAATCATACTTACCCTGCTCGTAATCCTAACCAAAATCTAGCCGATTTCAAAGCCCAAATTGCTGCAAACGAACGGGGAGTTCAAGAAATTTGTAAAATGGTTTTACAATACGGGATTGATACTGTTCAGGCTTATATGACATTTGTGCAAGCTAATGCTGAGGAGTCTGTTAGACGAGCGATCGCAGTTCTCAAGGATGGCTCATTTACTTATAAAATGGATAATGGGGCACAAATTCAAGTTAAAGTAACGATTCACTCAGAAAACCGTAGTGCTACCATCGATTTTACTGGGACTTCTCTACAACTAAATAGTAATTTTAATGCTCCTAAAGCCGTAACTCAAGCAGCAGTTTTATATGTCTTCCGTACTTTAGTTGATGATAATATTCCTCTCAATGCCGGATGTCTTAATCCTCTAGAAATTATTATCCCGGTTGGCTGTATGCTCAACCCAATCTATCCAGCCGCAGTAGTCGCGGGTAATGTCGAAACTTCTCAAACTATTGTTGATGCTTTATATGGTGCTTTGGGTGTTATAGCTGCTTCCCAAGGAACGATGAATAATTTTACTTTTGGTAATGAGCAATATCAATATTATGAAACTATCTGCGGCGGCTCTGGCGCGGGGATTAATTTTGATGGCACTGATGGTGTTCATTCTCACATGACTAACTCTCGTTTGACCGATCCAGAAGTTTTAGAAACCCGTTATCCTGTATTTTTAGAAAGCTTTAGTCTTCGTCCCGATAGCGGTGGCAAAGGAAAATATTCGGGTGGTAATGGAGTTGTCCGCCGCATTCGATTTCTTGAACCGATGACAGCTAATATTCTCTCTGGTCATCGGCTTGTTCCTCCCTTTGGATTAAATGGTGGGGAAACAGGAAAAGTAGGACGCAACTGGATACAACGTCAGAATGGAATTGAAGAGAATTTAGAAAGCACAGCAACAGTAGAAATGAAAACTGGAGATGTTTTTGTAATAGAAACTCCTGGCGGTGGTGGATTTGGTAAAATCTCTTAGTTAGTATTATTTGAGATTCTCGAAACAGGGTTTTAGGAAGTAATCTAAAATCCAAAATCTAAAATCCAAAATTGCTATAAGCTGGCTTCAATTTCCCCAGAAAATTGAGCATAGCTGCAACTACAGCATCCGGCGACTCAATCAAGAAGCCGTGACCACCACGTTCGATGACTACAAGTTCAGCGTTGGGAATACCTTGAGCAAGTTGTTGGGAAAACTTTAGCGGGGTGAGAATATCTTGTTTACCAACCATAACTAAGGTAGGACAATGAATTTGTTGGAGGCGGTTTATTGTGTCACTACTAAGGATGGCTTGGCTGTGATGATAGAGTGAATGAGTTGCAGGTGGGAAAGGATATCTGATCGCAAATTCAATCAGACCTTCGATCATGTCAGGAATTGAGTAGAAGGTATCTGTAAATATCCAGGGCAATATGACTTTTTCATAAAGTTTTAGGTCTACATTACTAGGAAGTTCTCCCCAAGTCTCAATGATGCTGTTGAATAATGCATCACCTTTTGCTAAAGATGAGAGTAGCATCAGACTTTTTACCTTTTCAGGGCGTGCTAACACTAGCTCTTGGGCTATCTGACTACCCATTGAATGACCTGCTAGATGCACCCGATCAATGCCGATGCGATCGAGCAATGCTGCAACGTCACTAGCCATTTGTTTCAGACTATAAGGGTTTTCGGGAGCAGAACTTTTCCCCATACCTCGGTTATCCAAGCGGATGACTTGATACTGCAAAACCAGCGATGGCATAATTAGCGACCAATAAGCATGATCGCAAAGAAAGCCAGCTATTAATAGCAAAGGCTCACCCGTTCCCTTAATGTCATAGAACAAATCAATCCCGTTAATCTGAACCTTGGGCATAGTAAATAATTCTGCTAAACCTTATTTTTAAGCAGGGATAGACAAGGCTAAACTCCTACGTCTTGAATTTCTCGTCCACCGGAATTTGATAGCCATTGGCGAGGCGATTGGTCATATTGGCAGTAGCTGCGATCGCCATTAGTTCCCCGAACATACTATCATTCATACCCTTGGCACGTGCTGCCGCTGTGTGCGAGGCGATGCAATACTCACAGCCATTTGTCGCACTCACAGCAATATAAATCAGTTCGCGCATGAGTGGATCAATTTCACCAGGGCTAACCATCACTTCCTTTAACGCTTGCCACGTTCGTTGCAGGGTGGGAGGATGGTTGGCTATGGCTTTCCAGAAATTATTAATGTAGTCATTCTGACGTGTAACGCGGATGTCGTCATACACTGCACGTACTTCGTCGCTGGCTTCTTCGTATTCGATCAGCTTAGTCATGTTTTAATTCCATATAGTTTCCCCAGCGAGTGGGAACCCCTAGATTGTAATACTGAGTTGCAATTAAAGATAGTAATATCATGTCCCCTTGGCGTCTATAGGTGAAAATTCTACATCGTCTACAAACGACTTGGCATAGACTAGCATTTCTTGGGCGATCTACTAGAACAGACTAAACAGGAAATTTACACTATCTTGTCAGAGAAATAGGTGGGGTAGTCCATGAAAAAATTCCTACAGCGTATTAAAGCATTACTCAAACGTATCCTCAAGAGGTCTGCATCCAATTCTCAACAACCATCGCTTCTAATAAATACTCGATTAGAAACTTCTATTCCAACCGTTTCTCCCCGATGGGAATCTGGTTTGGTGCTTGTGTGTTCACAATGTGCAAACGAGCAGCTAGGCTCAACCGCTTCCGAAGATTTAGAGAATTGCTTGAAATCTCGTTTAAAGTTTGAAGGATTATGGGGTGATTTTCGGGTGGTTAGCACCAGTTGTTTAGGAGTTTGTCCCCAGATGGGCATTACTGTAGTGATTGTCAGTAATGGAAGTCACGGGAATAGTCCATGCTTAATTGTAAATCCTCGAAGCGATCGCGAACTTCTCTATTCATATATAAACCAGAATAAAGACTGACTGCAAAGGTTGTTTATCTTGCACTATATTTTACTCAAGTGGCAAAAAGAAAGGGGGTGAATATTTTAATTCACCCCTTTTTTCAGGTCATAAGGAAGGTAAAGAATACTTATCCAACCTAAAAAATTATTCTTTTATACGAGGTATATTTGGTCTTACAAAGGTAGCTGAGGAATTAGCACTTCGAGCATTAGTGCTTGAAGAAGCAGTAGTTGGCGAACTGAGATTCAAGAAATCGATGAGTTTGAGAGTACGATTACGAATTTTCCAACGCCCATTTCTGTTAACGACTTGATCTTCATAAGTGCCATTAGCAACATCAATGCTGGTTTCCGAGCGTTTGTGAGTCGCATGGAGATAAGAAGTCATCGTTGCTTGATTATTTTGAACTGAAATGTTTATTGTACCCATCAAGTGTTGAGTAGCTGTATAACCATTTCCTTGAAATACTGAATAGACAAAATCTGCCCAAGAATCTGTCCCATAATTTGTTTGAGTTGCCCCATCAGGAAAAATGGCGGTGAGGACTGAATCTTGAGTAAAACAATCCCGATAAATATTCTTTCCTTCTTGGAGATTTCCTCTACCAATAGCGTCAGTTCCCAGAGCATAACAGGATGTTAATTTTTGAATTTCTAGTTCTGCGTTAGGTTGAGCTGCACTTGCTAGTTCAAACTTACCTCCAACAAACAGCACAAGAGTCACTGCAAGCACAATCAAGGTTATACGATTTAACAGGAACGAAATAGCCTTTGAAACTATTCCCCCATTTTCTCTTCTTTTTTCCACAAGATGACTTCCTTAATTATTTACGATTTTCGCATCTTGTACTTTACTACAAACTAAAGTTTGAGCTAATAATTTTAGCCCATCAAAACTGTCTAATATGCTTGTAGACTTCACTAGTAATTGACTTTTATATCTGCTAGAAAATCTTTTTTCTAGTAAATGATAAAGCTAGTACATACAAGAGTTGATGTATACAATTAGTTATAACAGTTAATTAATAATTTACAAGTGCTAATTGTGACTAAGTTTGTGTTGATTTGATTAAGTAATAAAGTCACTACTTACATACAGGACTTACGCAACTATCACCCTTGAGAAACAGTAAATTTATCGGAAATTCACTTTATCAAAATTGTCAATGCAGATATAAACTAATAGGACTTACGCAAGAGCTTTCTGAAACTCTTATTTCTCCGTGTCCTCTGCGCCCTCTGTGGTTCGTTTTTTCATGATTTTGCGTAAGTCCTGACTAATTTAACCAAGAATACCGCAAACCATACCCATGCCGAAAAAACCCAACACATACTCTCTATTAACACTAATTGCAACGATGCGGCAATTGAACCAGATAATCCATGCCATGTTAGCAAGTTGCTGCTACTGTACCTCATAACAGCTGTAAATGCTGTAAACACTACAACTGGGTAAGTAAGCTTCTTTGAGAAGTCATGAATTTGCGGTTACAACTATCAAAAGTTCCTTATTCTCCCAAAATGGGAATAGAAATTATAAATTGTGTACCTTCTCCCAAAACTGATTCACAAGTCAAATTTCCACCATGATTTTCAACTATAATTTGCCGACTAATAGATAATCCTAATCCCGTACCTTTTCCTACACATTTGGTAGTAAATAAATTCTCAAAAATGCAGGATTTAACTTCTTCTGTCATTCCTTTGGCATTATCTTGAATCTTAATTGCTACGTTTTCATTATCTACTTGTAGACTAGTTTCAATAGTAATAATATTAGGATATTTTTCTTGAATTTCTAAAAAATTACTACCGATATTTGCTTCTTCTAAAGCATCAATTGCATTTGCAATAATATTCATAAAAACTTGATTCAATTGTCCCAAATAGCATTTTACTGATGGGATATCTGCATAATTCTTAATAATCTGAATGGCAGGACGATTATGATCGGCTTTCAGACGATGTTGTAAAATCATCAAAGTACTATCAATACCTTCATGGATATTAGCTAACACTTTAGAGGTAGTATCAGCACGAGAAAAAGTACGGAGAGAGGTACTAATATTACGAATACGCTGTGTGCCTACCGTCATGCCATCAATCATTTTTGGTAAATCTTTTAGCAGAAATTCTATATCTATCTCTTCAGCTTTTTCTTCAATTTCAGCGCCAGGATTGGGGAATTTTTCTCGGTACAGTTGCAGATAGTCTATTAAATCTTTAACATTATCTTTTGCTTGGGCAATACTACCTGTAATAAAACCAATGGGGTTGTTTATTTCGTGTGCTACGCCTGCAACTAAATTTCCTAGAGAAGACATTTTTTCACTTTGGATAAGTTGTAGTTGTGCCTCTTGTAAATCTTTTATCGATTGTTCTAATTCTTTAGATTTGTCTTGCGCCTTTGTGTACAAGCTGGCATTTTCTATGGCAATAGCCATTTGAGAAACTAAGACTTTTAATACCTCTACCCTTTCTAGAACAAAAGCTCCTGATGATAACTGGTTTTCTAAATAAATAATACCAGTAAGTTGTGATTGGTACATAATGGGCAAACAAAAGATTGATTTTGTTTGAGATTTTTGGATATAGATGTCAAAATTAAAAGGCTCTGTAACTATTGCATCATTTAACACAATATATTGCTGAGTTCTGAGAACATAATTAATTACAGACAGCGGTAAATCTTGATAGGTTTCAACAGGAATAGAACGTAAAACCGTCACCACATCGTCAGTAGCATTTCCAGATGCTTCAATATATAGGTGATTATCTTTAAGTAGGAGTAGTGCTGCTTTTTGTGCGGCAGCATTTTCTAGTAAAATTTGGATCAGCTTACCCAATAGATTTTCTAAAACAATTTCATTAGTAATCGCTTGTGAAAACTTGATGAATGCATTAAAATCTAGAAAATCGCTCAAGCTGCTATTGGTAGTAGTATTAGTGGTAATATGAGTGGTATCAATTTTTGAACTAGTGTTTTCTATGGTAGTAGTTTGTCCTACTAGAAAAACATACTTTGATTCTAAGTGTTTAACTTTAGCGATCGCACCCCAACGAATATAGGCATAATAGGCTTTAGTTATATAAGTTTGATGAATTAATTCTTTACCTAAAGATTGATAGAATTTTCCAGCTAACTCATAGGCTAAAGCTTCTTCTTGGAGAAAACCGTTTGCTTGAGATTTGGCAATCGAGTTTTCATAATAGTCCATTGCTTCTAGCTTTTGACCCAAAACTTGATAACGTTCTGCCTCGACGAGATAAAATCTGTGTAAGTGATTGGTGGGAGCATGAATAGCCCAGAGTTCCATCTTTTGCTGATTAGCTTGGACTTTTTCTAGAATAGCTTGCTTCTCAGACTCTTTAGCAGTATGATAAATTGCTAAGTGGGCTAAAGAATCGTAAAAATAAAACACTGGGACAACAAACAACCCTGTAACACCACCTAAAGAGTTTTCTGCGATCGCAGCATTTTCTACAGCTTTAAAATACTCCCCAAATATGTAAGAGAGCATTAGCTTATTCACAAATAAGTGGTTAATTGTGTAAAGATCATTTACTTGCTGATGAATTGGCAGCATACTTTGCTCGTCATAAGCTTTTCCAATTAAACAGTCTACATTTTCAAAACTTCCTTTCAAGTTCAGCACTGTTTGCAAATATACTGAATTCCAAGTGAAAGCTACTTGTTGGTTGATTTTTTTCAGCGAATCACAATAAGCTATCAGTTCTTTTTCTAGAACCCAAAGTTCCTTACCCAGCCAAAATGAATGATAGGGATAAATGTAACCACAATAACCAGCATATTCTAAATCTCCAGTCTCCAGACCACTAGAATATCCTGACATTGATGATGTTAATGTCTCTCTAATATGCTCTTTCCAATGCATAACATGGGCACTAACAACCGTCAGAATTTTCGCCTTGAGTTCTTCAGCATTAAATTGTGACACCAGACGTGAAGCTAATTTCCCAAATTTATAGCCAGAATCAATTTCTCCTTGAACTCCACAAAGAAGTAATCCATAAAGACTATAACCATAAGCAGATACAGCTGTATTTCCATAGCTTAAGGACAAATTGACCATTTTACAGACAATAATTGGCATCATTGCCGGAGCAGTTTGAAAAGCCGCAGGGAGAACTCCCATTAAGATTCTCATGGCTGCAATCTTGTTAGGATCGGTCATTAATGGTAAGTTAATTAAATCTGCGATCGCTTTCCCTTTCAAAGAAACAGCAATTTCATCCATCCCCTGTTGAATATCAGTTGATGTCGGTTCGTGTGGAAAACTTATTCCTAACAATTGCAGAATTGATACTGCGGTTTGAATAGCTTTCAATTGCTTGCTTTGAATGATAGAAGCGATAATCTGTACTTCATAGACTTTCACTTTATCTAAAAGAATTTTTGCTTCTTGCTGCACCACCTCAGCCCACTGTTGCATCTGCTCAAAATCACCACCCAGATAGGCTGCCTCTGCGGCTCCTTCATATAAGCCAATGGTTAAGGTATATTCCGTTTGCCAAGCGTCTATATTTAAAAGTTCTATCCCATTTGTGAAGTATTTAAGAGCAGCTTCGTAAGCTGTAGAGGCTTTAGCTTTTCGTCCTGCAATTAAATTTAATCGTGCCAATTCAGTTTTTTCAGATTGCTCTATCAGGTTAACAATACCTACATTTAACTGATTGACGATATCAAAAATATTAGCTTCTATTTCCTCTTTAGGTATGTTTTGAAGAAGCAATTGCCCAATTCTCAGGTGAGTAGATTTCTTGAGTTCTTGTGGAATTAAGGAATATGCTGCTTGCTGTACTCTATCATGCAAGAACTTGTAACCCACCCGTGAAGTGTCAAAATTTAAATGTACCGCTTCTTCTTGATTAAAAACTAAGGGAATGCGGTAAGCTTCACTTAAAGGCAGAATTAATCCCGCTTGCAAAGCTGAGTGTAAATCATTTGCTGTCAAAGAAGGTGATTTTTCATTGACTATCGATAAAACATCCAAACTAAATCTGTCACCCACACAAGCTGCTAATTTTAAAACATCTTGGGTGAACTGTGGTAGTTTTTCAACTCGGCTGGCAACTAATTCAACTACATTCTTATCGGTAATTCCAATTGCTTGAATATCCTCTAGACTCCATTGCCATTTAGCATTACTAAAGTCAAACTTTAAAAGTTTTTCTTGATGAAGTGCCTGAATTAGTTGTGTTATGAAAAATGGATTTCCACCTGTTTTGTTACAAATCAACTCAGCTAGTTTAATAATTTCTTGATTAAAGACTTTTGTTTCTTCATGCTGCTTCACCTCTATTTTTTGAAGAGTTTCGGCAACTAGCTGAGTTACATTGCCTAAATTTAAGGGTTGCAATATAAGATTATTAACAACCGTGCCACTATTCTTAATCTCTTCTATTTTTTGGATTAAAGGATGTGCTGAACTAACTTCATTATCTCTATATGCACCAATAAATAAAAAGTATTTGCTATCAGTATCAGTTATGAGCAGTTGAATTAGATTTAAAGTAGCTGAATCTGCCCATTGTAAATCATCTAAAAATATGACTAATGGGTGTTCTTTTTTAGTAAAAACTTGGATAAATTCTTTAAAAACATGATTGAAACGATTTTGTGATTCTGTTGCCCCAATTTGGGCAACTTCCGGCTGTGTCCCGATGATTAATTCTACTTCTGGAATTACATCAGTAATAACTTTTCCATTTGTCCCTAAAGCTGATAATATTTTATTACGCCATATTTCTATTTTTTCATTATTCTCGGTTAGCAAATACCGCATTAAATATGCAAAGGCTTGAATTAAAGAAGCATAAGGTATATTCCGTTTTAACTGATCAAATTTACCAGAGATAAAGTACCCTTGTCTGCGAGTAATGGGTTTATTAACTTCATTGACTAGAACTGATTTGCCAATCCCAGAATAACCAGAAACTAGCATCATTTCACTAGTTCCAGATGTAACTCGCTCAAATGCAGCTAAAAGTTCATTAACTTGTTCTTCACGACCATATAATTTTTGAGGTATTAATAACTGGCTCAATATATCCAAACGACCTGGCACAAAATCAGTAATGATTCCCCTAGTTTCTAACTGCTTGAGACATGATTCTAAATCTGCCAATAATCCTGTCGCACTTTGATATCTATCTTCCGCATTTTTTGCCATCAGCTTCATCACAATCTCAGAGATGGCAGTAGGAATTTGTGAATTAAATGATTGTGGGTTTCTCGCTTGAACTGCAATGTGACTATAAACTACTTCTAGGGGGTCTTGGCTAACAAATGGTGTTTTCTCGGTGAGCATTTCATATAAAGTCACACCAAGGGAATAAAAGTCAGTACGATAATCAAGAATGCGATTCATTCTCCCAGTTTGTTCAGGAGACATATAGGCAAGTGTGCCTTCAACGCAGTTAGGGTTATTAAATTGGGGATTTTCCTTATTGAGACGGGAGGCTATACCAAAGTCAGCGAGTTTCACAATACCTGTCTGGGAGTTAATTATGATGTTATTAGGTTTGATATCTTTATGAATAATCTGATTATTATGCAAATAATCTAAAGCTTTAGTCAGTTGAATAGCAATCTTTAAATGGTTAATTAAGTCAAGTTTTTTTGTTTGAAGCAGTTGAGATAAAGACTGACCACCAAAGTCTTCTAACAATAATCCCACACGGTTTTCAAAGGTTTCTAGACTGATAGCTTTAACTATATTAGGATGGTCTAAACCTTGCTGAATTTGATACTCATTTTTAAGGCGAGTAAAGGCTTCAAGGGTCGGATATTCATTTTTAAGCAACTTGAGGATAACTCGCTGTTGCGTCTTTGGCGTTTGTGCTTGATAAATAATTGTTTGGATTCCTTCGTGGAGAGTCGAGTTGATTTGGTATCCAGTAAGATTTGGCATTGATTTTTGCCTATAAAGTTATAAAATTAGCATCATCCCTGTTCTATCGTGAAAGGGGTTCTAGTTTAATTATTCCCAGTACTTAGAAAATTATTAACATTGCGCTTCGGTATCCAAGGGTTGTAAATTAAAAAGCGATTATTTCCTTGTAATGGAAACTAGCGGCTAAAATCTGACTGTAACTTTTACGCCAACCGCAGATAAGGACACTTCTGTAAAAATCCAGATGCCTTATTATGGGCGTCCAAATTATGAGTATGCGTTGGCGTAGGTCGAATAATGCCACCAAATAGGTCATCCAACCCGTAAGGTGTGAAAAATTGCCATTGTCCTTGAGCATTTAGTCGAACTCCCACAGCAGTAGCCGTGTGCAGCCAATCTGTGATGCCATCCTCTGTACTAGTATAAGGTCTGCTACCAAGACGCCAACGAGCAAAACTGGCTTGATTTTTGACATCAAACTCGTCATCAGGAAATTGTTCTGTGAGAGTCGCTTTTGCTGTTAGTTCTTGGGAACGGTTCCCCTCTATATCAAAGAATGCAATATCGAAATCTTTAATACCTAACCCACAGTCATTGCCAAAAATTGAAGACCAAACGGTGTTTCGGACTGCACCCCCGGCTAACCACCAGTTCGGTAGATTTAGTTGAGCGATCGCAGATAATACTGTATTAATACGTGTATCAGCTAAAATCATCTGTAGGCGAGTGTTACTATTCATATCAAATTTCTGGGATTGTCAAGTAGAAGGTGAAAATATTATCATTCACATTTCATTAAACTTACGGTGTTGATAGTCCTGTTGTGACACTTGGCAGGTCAATGTTTATCAGGAGAACTTCTGTAGTCATAGTATAAATAAAACAGGTTACACAGAAGGTTAAATTGTGAATTTAGAATTTAGAATTTTTATTTATGGAAGATTTATTTGCGCGACTAGAACGCACACTCAATCCTGAACTGCCAACTCTTGCAGAGTCACAACAACAACTCCTCCAAGAACTCACTATTGATGAAAATCAACCCGGTACGATTCTGCATGACTTTCAAACCCTAATAGATTTCTTACAACCAAACGGAGTGGAAGTTAGTAGTATTAATAACCTTCTACCGCTAAAAGTCTTATCAGAAGTTAATTCTCGGTTAAGTCACCCAATTGAAACTAAACTCAAACGCCCCGTACAGAAATCATACCCCTACATTAATGGACTATATCTGTTATTACGCAGTTCTGGAATAGCCCAGATTAAATCCCAAGGGAAGAAGCAGGTTTTAGTTGTAGATGCAGCAACTTTGCAATCATGGTCAAGCCTCAATCTAACAGAACGCTATTTCAACTTATTAGAAGCTTGGTTGATTTGGGGAAATAATGAAGTTTTGGGCGAACATCAAGATTCATTAGGGAATTTATTTAGATGTATTCAACTTTGGCCCCGCGTTCCAGATAAAGGTTTAAAATTTTCTAAATATGAAGATCAAAACAATATTAGTTATTACCCCGGACTGCATAATGTTGCCCTGTTAGAGTTATTCGGATTGTTATCTATCAAACATGGTAAACCACAAGAAGGTAAGGGGTGGCGTATTACTAGTTTACAACGCTTACCCTTTGGTGATGCTCTGTTGCAATTCCTTTTTCCATTGGGTATACGAGGAGAATTACAGGATGATGTGAATGTAAATTTTGGAAAATTGCAGTCACATTTTCAACCATTTTTTCCAGAGTGGGAGCATAATTTACTTGTTCCCAAGCAAGGCTTCACTGATGGTATTTATATTTTCAAAGTATCCCTTTTTAAGGCTTGGCGACGTATTGCTATACCTGCAAAAAAACCATTAAGCTGGCTAGCAGAAATAATTCTTGATGCTTTTGACTTTGATTACGATCACCTGTATGAGTTTAGTTATAAAGACCATTTTGGTCGCATCATAAAAATCGGTCATGCCTATATGGAAACACCCCCATTTGCTGACCAAGTACAGATTGGTGATTTATCTCTAGAAATAGGTGGGAAAATGACCTATCTTTATGATTTTGGTGACAATTGGAAATTTGATGTGCAGTTAGAAGCAATTAATCCACCCGATCACAAAATCAAAAAACCGAAGATTTTAGAAGTTCACGGAAATGCACCTCAACAGTATTGGAGTGATGATGATGAATCAGATGAAGATGAAGAATGAAGAAGATTTAGAAAAATGTAGATAATGAAAATTTATTCGTGCCCAGATGTCTTCTGTTTGTGTCTACTAAAACCTGCTTTAAGCTTGAGATAATTTTAGTTACAATCAGGTGATAAAAATTGTTAGGAGATAAAACCTGTGAGTCTTCCATATACTGGAGGTTGTCAATGTGGACAGATTCGTTATGAAATTAATGCTGAACCGTTAACACTTTACCTATGTCACTGTCAGGAGTGTCAAAAACAATCGTCTAGTGCCTTTGGTATGTCTCTTACAGTACTACGAGATGCTGTTGTAATTGTTCAGGGAAAACCGAAATCTTGGACTCGGAAAAATGATAGCGGACGTGAGGTAAATAACCTATTCTGTGGCGACTGCGGAACGCGATTGTTCCATGAAAGGACTTACAATCCAAATACGATCAATGTCAAAGCTGGAACCTTAGATGATACCAGTTGGTTATGCCCAGTGGGTAACATTTGGACACGCAGTGCCCAGTCATGGGTGATAATTTCAGACCAATTGCTCAACTATGACGGACAACCAGAAGATACGCAGGCTTTATGGGAAAAATGGAAACAACAACATCCATAAATGCATAACTCCTGATATTAGACATCATACTTATGATACTTAAAGTATCTAACTTATCATTGTATTAAAGAAGATAATAATAATAAAATTTTACTGGTAAAATGCTTTAATGAACATATTAGATTATTTAAAACAGTAATAGTAAACTCAAATTATTAAGTTCAGCTTGTGTATTATATATAGTTCCACCTGTCTGCAAATCATTAATAAAGCTAACACACTATTAATATTTCACATGAAAGCTTACTGGACATTTCCAATCAAGTAATGTAAGTGAAATTGGATAAATAAGGCGATTTTGGTTCATTTTCAACACTTTTAACAGTTATTTCTAGACAAGCTTGATGAAACACGATACACCAAAAGAATTGAACCCAGACCAAGAAATTGGGCGCTTAATTGATGAGGTAATGTCTTCATCTCTGACTGATGAGCAGTACCGCAAAAAGATGCAGCGACGTAAAGAAGTGCAAGACAAGCGCATAGCAGAAGCTGTACCAGAAAAAGGGTTAATTATTGTAAATACTGGTAACGGTAAGGGTAAAACTACTGCGGCTTTGGGGATGGTGTTGCGATCGCTCGGTCATGGGTATAAAGTAGCGATCGTCCAATTCATTAAAGGTAGCTGGGAACCTTCCGAAAAAAGGGTTTTCAGCTATTGGGAAGACCAGATAGAATTTCACGCAATGGGCGAAGGCTTTACTTGGGAAACTCAAGACCGCGATCGCGATCTTGACAAAGCTAGCGCTGCATGGGAGAAATCATTAGAATACATCCGCAACCCAGACTTTCATCTAGTGTTGTTAGACGAAATCAATATCGCCCTCAAAATGGCTTACTTACCAGTAGAAGACGTTTTAGCAGGTTTAGCACAAAAACCCGCTAACAAACACGTTATTCTCACAGGTAGAGGCGCACCACCTGCTTTAATTGAGCGTGCTGACTTAGTAACTGAAATGACCCTAGTTAAGCACCCTTTCCGCGATCAAGGTGTGAAAGCACAACCGGGAATTGAATATTAAATCAGAATTTAGAATTCAGAACTCAGAATTCAGAATTGTTAAAAAACCAGGTTTTCTACTCATCAGAGATTCAGAAACCTGGTTTTTAATTCTCCTATGTCATACCAATTTGAAAAAAGAATGCAACACATAGATAATACATCTCTCTAACCCTGGGGTGCGCGTCAGCACAGGTGGGCTTATTCTGTCGTAAACATTTTTTGAATTGGTATCAGATGTGAAAAAGCAGATTACGCCTATATACAGCAGATTTCAAGTTGATGAGATACAAAGTTTTAGTTCTGAATTCTGAATTCTGCTGTAAATCTCATTTGTTACTTCTTATTCCAAAGACTTAAAAATGCTTGAGAGATGGCTGGGGTAATCTGACTTTGTAAGTGATTTAGTGCATCACGATGGTTTGCATTATTGTCATCATAATAAGTAAACAGATTCGTCAGCTTAACAATCTCAGGATTTTGATCGTTTGTCCCCCTCCATTTGTTAGTAACTTTGTGTAAAACGTCCTTGGGTAAATTTTGTTGTAAGTTATTTAACGCTGCGATGTAAGAAGGATTTTGAGGATTTTTTTTGAATTGAAAGCACAAATCTATCAGCTTTAGTTGTGACTGAGGCGGAGTCTGGGGTTTATCTGTGAGACTAGATTGCTGTAGAATTTGCCGCTGTTCAATAGTAGCAATCCCATTTTCAGTTAAACCCTGAGATTTCTGAAATTTCTTGACTGCTGTATAAGTAGCTGGGCCATAAAAAGGCTTATCTGGAGGAATTTCGGCATTGGTTGCAAAACCGTGAAACTTCAATCTATTCTGAAGCCCTTTCACTGTATCTTCCATGACAGTTCGAGTCTCTGCATCAGCATTACCATTAACCACAAGTTTTTGTGAGTACTGTTTCTGAAACTTTTTAATAGCTTCTTCAGTAGGATCGTCTGTCAAGGAGTTGTTATTCCGCTTCCAGGGAGCAAATTTAGTGAGATCCGGCTTAGGATCGATCTCAGGAGTTAAATATCCCAATCCGATCAATATATGACGGATGACTTCAGGGCTACTAACGGCCATACTTTTTGGTTCCTTTGCGATTAAACTACCATTTAATGTATCTTGTTTTACAAAAATTAGGTAAGTAGAAATAAATAAATCTAACATTTCTTATTTGCAAGGCGTTCCGAAGGTTAAGCGATGTGTGACGACAAGCTGCAACTCTTTGAGACGTTAGACGTGTGCGACTACAGAGAATGAAAAAGAAAGAGATGCGATCGCTTATTCTCAATTATTAATGATACTACGTGTTACGGACACACAGATGTGCGCACACAATTTTACAAAAGGCTTCAGGTAAATATAATATTGGATATTATCGTCAAGGTAGCTCCAATATCAAACAGCGCCAGCGGCCATCGCAAAAACATCGCTCAATTACTACCAGCGAAAAAAGCAAACTCCCGGTTAATATTCCAGCGTTTCCCGTCGTGAAGCAGCAAGGTTAATTTGTCAGCAGTAAACTCAAAATGCAACTGACGATTTTCAAATTCTGGCCAAGCAGCTTTAAAATTCTGCTTTGTTAAATCCCGAAATGCAACCGTTAAATGGGGTGCAAAAGGGCGGGTTTTAGAAACCTTGTCAAAAATTTGCAAGTTGCTTTCTGTATAAGCCATGAAATCAGCTTGCAAAGTTAAAAGCTCTTGACTTCTGACGACGTTAATGTATATGACACGAGGGGCAAAAGCATTAAACCCTTTCAGTGTAATTGCTACTTGCTGTTGTCTACTAGCAAACTCCTTCAAGGATGCTTCTAACAATGGCAAGTTATCATCTGCCCATTCAAAGGGCGGTTGCAGGGTAATATGAGGCGGAGACTTTAACGCTCCCCTACTAGTATAGCGATCGGCAAAATACTGCTTAATCTCGTTGGCGTAGTCTTGAATATTTTGCGGTGGTAAAAGGGCGATAAAAAAACGGCTCATCTATCTATATTAATTATTTTTATTGCTTAGTAATTGGTGGTTAGTGGGAAAACTTAGGGAAAGCGGATCGAGTTTGCGCTAGATTCGCCATGTTGTTTACCGAAAGAGAAAACTAAATGAGCGATCAAATTTTTCTGTCCGATGAGGATGTTGTTTCTATGGCTCAGGATACTAACTTGACTGAGGCTTCAACATCAACAGGTGAAGAATTGATGCAACGTCTGAAGTATTTGGTTCATAGGAGTAGCCACTTAGAAGAGGAAAAGGCTTCAGATTGGTTTGAAGATGGTGCGAACTGTAAGCTTTTACTGGCTCAGGGTGGCGGCTGGCAGAAAGGTAAAATCAGAATTCTCTTTGAATTTGTTCCTGAGAACCCGAAACCAACAAAACCATCGATTTCCACTAACTCGGCATCTCCACTGGATGATCTGCGATCGCACCTAGAAGTCTAACATTCACAGATGCGTTGCTTCTGCTGTTTTAGTGAAATCTTCAGTAAATCGCTAGAGTTCGTGTATATTGCTACTTATTCGCTACTCAACAATCGTCATAACTAAAGCAGACTGTCTGTTGTAACTGGAGTTAAGAAGCCAATGCCGTGGTTTGTAAAAATTGAAGAGGGGAAAGTTGATAAACCTACCTTTGACCAATATGTACCTGCTCACAAAGCCTACATTCGGGAATTAATTACTAAAGGACACAAAGCGCGAACAGGCTATTGGGTGGAGCAAAGAGGCGGAATGTTACTATTTGAGGCTGCCTCAAAGGAGGAAGCAGAAGCGATTGTAGCTGATGACCCCTTGGTAAAACACGGCTGCGTCAACTATCAGCTTTATGAATGGCGAATTGTTATGGAATGACACACACTTACTGAATTTTAATGTTATGCTTATTGAAGACCTGGATCTATGCGATCGCAACACCCAAATCTTGTCAGAACCGGAAGGTAGCAGCAACACGGGAGGCTTGTGGTAGGCGTAGTCTCCGGGTCGCCCTATTTTTAGGAGCCGTCAGCAACCATGCCTGGTTTTGGAGATATTGTTCAAAAAGCTTTTTACCTCGGTGTTGGGTTAGCTTCTTACGCAGGTGAGAAAGCAGGGGGAAAATTAGCCGAAGTGCGATCGCAAGTCCAAAAACTGGCAGATGAAATGGTGGCAAAGGGCGAAATGAACACAGAAGAAGCCCGCCGCTTCGTTGAGGACATGATGAAGCAAGCCCAACAAGCCCAACCATCTGTTGAAACATCTGAGAAAACGCCTCCTTCTCAACCTCGCCGCATTGAAATTTTAGAGGAAGATGAAGAGCCAACAGTCAAAGAAGCGTCAAATGATGAGAATGTAGATAAATTGCGCGATGAAGTGCTAAAACTGCAAGACGAGTTAAAACGATTGCAACGCGATCGATAAAAAGCATTCCTTGAGGGCAATATTAAGTAAAAAGTGGCATTTTGACATGACACTTCGGATAAAAACTTGATAAGATACATTGCCTAGTGTGTATTTTAGTGCTTCAAGCCAGATAACACAAAGCGTCCTGTTTATAGCCTGCAAAAGTGTCAAGTTTATGGAACAGTGGCAAAAAGATTTAGTAGAAATCGTCGAAACAGTGGCTGATGAAGTAGAGCGCTTCTTCCTGGGAATGAGTGAAGTGGTAGACGCATTTTTTGAGCTAACGGAAGAAGTCAGCGAGCAAGTACACAATAATATTGTTACGGAAGTCGATCAGTATCTACAGGATTTGGCTGAACCGATGTTAGAAGCTTACTGGGAACTGGAAGACATTGTAGCAGATGTCGATCCGGGTTTTCCTTATTCAGTTGAACCTACATCTGAAAAAAATCCTGCCTGTATTGGTTGTAGTCATTACCACGGTCAAGTTTATGGTGGTAATTTATTAGTTTGTGCTATGCATCCCCACGGTTGTGAAGATGAGAATTGTCCAGACTGGGAGAAGGAAGAGTATTGAGGGGGAGTTAGGAGTTAGGAGTGAGAGTTAGGAGTTAACAAGCTACAAAATTACTAAAAGGACGTAAAGATAAGTAGAATAACTAATGACAAATGACAAATGACAAATGACAAATGACAACCGATAAATTATCTGAGAGTGCATCCCAGTCAAACCAAGAAATGAAGTATGGCGAACGCGACATTGCGGAAGGTAAACTAATTACTTTTCCGAATCCGCGTGTGGGGAGGCGATATGACATTAACATTACTTTGCCGGAATTTACTTGTAAATGTCCGTTTTCCGGCTATCCTGACTTTGCGACAATTTATGTTAGCTATGTGCCTGATGAACGGGTAGTGGAATTGAAGGCGCTCAAACTTTATATTAATAGTTACCGCGATCGCTATATTTCCCACGAAGAATCTGCCAATCAAATTTTAGATGATTTTGTGGCTGCTTGCGATCCGTTGGAAGTCACGGTGAAAGCAGATTTCACGCCTCGCGGTAATGTACATACTGTAGTTGAAGTGCGTCACCAAAAGTAACATCATTGCTGATGAGCGCAGATGGCATTCATCGGCTTCATTCAGCAATTTTCTTCACGGCAGATTGCACTTGAAGCACAACTTTTTTAGACAAAGGAATATATCCAAGTTCCAAACTGGATTTTTGCCCGTCAATCACAGCCCAATCAATAAAGTTTTTCAGTGCTTGAACTTTGACTCGGTTTGGATATTGGCGATAAGTTAAAAGCCAGCTGTAAGTGACAATGGGATAAGACTGGGTACCTGTAGGATCGGTGATAAAAGCAATCAAGTTATCACCTGGTAATTTCACTGCTTCTAAAGTTTGTGCTACAGATTCTGGTGTGGGCGCAATATAATTACCAGATTTATTTTCTAAAGCAGCCACAGGAAGCTTATTTTGTTTGGCATAAATGTATTCTACATAGCCAATAGCTCCTGGTATCTGTTGAATCAGGGCGGTAACACCTTCGTTACCCTTTCCACCAACTCCCACTTGCCATGCTATCGATTTACCAGCCCCAATTTTGCTTTTCCATTCTGGACTTATAGCGCTTAAGTGTTGCGTGAACACGCTTGTAGTTCCACTACCATCAGTTCGATGTACAACTTGAATTGGTAAATCGGGCAAACTTACACCTGGATTAGCTGCGGCTATTCTAGGATGATTCCAATTCCTAATCTTTCCGAGAAAGATATCTACGTAGACTTGGCGTGATAGCTTTAAAGCTGTTGGCAGATTGACTTGAGATGACTGGCGAGCGGCTGGCGCGAGGTTGTAAGCCAGCACTATAGAACCAGCAGTCATGGGTAAAGCAATCACTCCCTTTTTTACCTTAGCTGCTTGTTCATTTGTAATTCCCACATCACTAGCTGCAAAGTCCACAGTGCCTTCAATGAGTTGTTGTACCCCAGCGCTGCTACCTATCGCTTGATAGTTAATTTCCACATTGGGATTTTTCTGGTTATAATCTGAAAGCCAGCGTTCGTACAGAGGCGCTGGAAAACTTGCCCCAGCACCAACGAGGGAAACATGTTTGATTTTTTTATTATTAGTCGCACAAGAAGCAACACTTAACAAGATAGCGATTAAGGGTAGAAGGCAAACGCGCCCCCTGGGTTGAAGTTTAGCAGACATAGAAATTTTTTGTTCCAATGTTTAATAAATACCTCTAGTAATTTCCTAATTTGTAGCCGTGGAAGTGGCGTAATTAATTGTAAATAAATTTGAAACGCAGAGGTTAACGCAAAGTAATCCTCTGCGTTCCTCTGCGATTTCCTTTGCGCGACGGCAGTCGCTACAACGGAGGGAACCCCCGCAACGCGCTGCCTCCTCTTTGCATTTAAACTTCAATCGCCGTCTCTTTCTGTTCACCTTTTGGCTGTGAACTCAGCCGATCTAAAATCTCTAAAACCTCTTGTTCAAAAGCAACTTGGGCACGATTAGTTTTGCCACCAATATATAAGCGATCGCCTTTTTGCAATGCCCATATTTGTGAATGAGAAAAGTAACTCATCACCACACCCAACATGAGCAAGCCAAACCCTGTGTAAACAATTGGGATACCTGGATCGGCTTTAATTTGTAAGCCAGTGCTACCAATAACATCCAAAATTTTCAGCTTCACGCCATTAACTTCGGTGAACATCCCCGCGCGGACTGTATCAACAAGTTTGCCAGTGGCATCATAAATTAATACCATCCCTTGCAAGTCTTTCGCCAACAGGGAGACACCCTCACTCAAATCCGGTTTAGTCGGAACCCAGGTTCCCCAAATACGCCCGTTACCGTTGGTGTTCAATTGCGCCATTGGTAGCTGAAAAATTGGGCTGTTATTAAATTGGACGCGAACACCTGCAATTCCCCAATCAGTTTGATAGAAAGTTATGCCATGATAGCGCAGAGGTTCGTTGACAAAAATCTTCTTGCGATCAATTTCCTTTCCCTGATTATTCAAGACAGACATATCTGAATAAAATTGATTGATGCCACCAGATGGAGTGTAATCAATCCAAAAACGATTGACGCGCACAGACCAATCTTTCGGGATTTTTGCAGCTAAAGGGCCAGCATCGACAATATTTGTCACTTGAAATGTATCGCCACTGGCAACCATTTCCTGAGCCAGAAACCCAGTCATTGCCCCCCAAATTCCCCCTAGCAAAATACCGACGATGCCAATATGAACGATAATTGGGCCGATGCGTCCAACTATTCCCTTGCGGGCGTAAAGAAGATTTTCTTTTTCTCGATTTGGAAAAATTTTATAGCGGTGTTTTTGTAATATTTCGCTGAGAGAATTTAGGGAACCAGTATCTAGTTCTGCACTTAAAGCTAATTTTTGAAATTGTCGTGGTTCTTCGTAATATTTCCAGCGCTGGGCAGCTTTTAAGGCTGGCAACTGACGGGTAAATGAACAGGCAGTTAAGCTAGTGCCAAATAAGATGAGTAATGCCAGGAACCACCAGGTACGATATACATGGTCTAATCCAACTACCTGAATTACCTTCCAAGTTAAGAAACCAAATAAAGCTGGATGTTCGGGGTAATTGGCTTGGTAAAACGCGGGTGACTGACCTTGTTCAATTACAGTACCAGTGGAGCTAAAGATTGCAATCAATAGCAGTAGTGCGATCGCTAATCGTAAGTTAGTCAGTACGGGCAAAAGCTCTTGGCGTAAGAACTGCCCAGGTAATGCCCACCATTTTATTTCTTTGGACGCTGAATCTTCTAAAGTCATTACGTGTAAAATCTAACAAAGGTATTGATATTAAAAACTGCCAAGAGGAATCCGAGAAATTAAGGAAAATACACCGAATCCTACCAATAGTGCCCCACTAACTGGGTTAATCCAACCAGACCAACGACGCAATTCTAGTAATTTTTTAATTGAAGCTGTAAAAGTACCCGCCAAAATCAATGGTGCTACATAACCGGCTGTATAAGAAAGTAGCAAAACAGCACCTAAAATTAAGTCTTGTGTATTGGCAATCCAACCCAGCAAACTAGCTAAAACAGGGGTGCTACAAGGGGATGCAACTAAGCCGAAAGTCAGTCCCAGCAAATAAGAACGCAATCCTGCTGGCAAATCTGGCGAAATCCAATTCGTTTCATTCAAGGATGGAAATTGTATAGGCAGTGCTTCTAATAAGTTCAGCCCCATGAGAATAGCGATAATGCTGACGATAATCGGCAAACCAATTCCCACTTGACCATAGACTTTTCCAACTAAACCTGCTATAATTCCCATCCCTGCTAGTGTAGTTGCTAAACCTAAAGCAAACCAAGTTGATTGGGCAGCTGCTTGCAAGCGGCTTTTGGCTTCATAACCACCGATGTAACCAATAGTAATTGGCAGCATCGAAAGCATACAGGGTGTGAGACTGGTGAGCAAGCCAGCGGCAAAGATGATGCCAACGCTTACCACGCTAAGGTGCGTCAGTTGGTTAGAAACGAGACTGTTGGCAAATTGTTCTAGTTGGTAAACTTGGGTTTGCAGGTTATCAAACATGGGGAGTCTCTGAGCGGGAAATGCTTACTCTGCTTGAATTGTAGCTTAGTTTTGGTTTTTGAGTCAGCATAACCAAATTATCCAAACCTGATATCATCTAAATTTCATCTGCCCAAAGAAATGTATTTAAAATACAATTAAGCTCGGATTATCCCTGAAGAAGCACGGCTGGAGTGTTTGGCATGATGATTGCATTACCCGGATTTCAGATTGTCACTTTGTTAAAAGCAGGGGTAAAAGCAGTCATATACCGTGGAATTAAGATTAAAGATCGGTGTCCGGTAATTATCAAAGGGCTACGTCCAGAACAGTGTACACCCAATAATATCGAACAACTCAAACATGAGTATGCGATCGCACAAAGGTTAAATACCACAGCAGCAGTCAAAGCCTACGCCTTAGAGATGCACCAGGGAATCCCTTATTTAATTATGGAGGATTTTCAGGCGCGATCGCTCGATCAATTGCTAGACCAATTTCAACAGTTTGTGCCGTTTTTGAAGATTGCCATTGAAATCACTAGTAAACTTGCACAAATTCACACTCATCATATTGTCCACAAGGATATTAAGCCGCAAAATATATTAATTAACCTCGAAACTAATCAGGTCAAAATTGCCGATTTTGGAATTGCTGCCTTCATTCCATACCAACAGCAAATAGTTAGCAGTTCCAGTCGAATTGAAGGTAGTCTACCTTATTTATCACCTGAGCAAACTGGGCGGATGAATCGAGGAATTGACCATCGCAGCGATTTGTATTCGCTGGGAATCACCTTTTATGAGATGCTGACAGGTCAGCTACCATTTCAAGGCAAAGACCCCTTAGAGTGGGTGCATTGTCATATTGCCAAATCTCCACCATCCCCGAAAAAGCTAAACTCTGATATTCCCCAAATGCTCTGTGAGATGATCGTGAAATTGCTGTCGAAGGTTGCAGAACAGAGGTATCAGAGCGCTTTAGGTTTGCAATTTGATTTGGAAAAATGCTTAAAACAATTGGAGACAACTGGACAAATCTCATCCTTTATTTTGGGTGAGCAAGATATCTCAGAACGCTTTCAAATTCCTCAAAAATTGTATGGGCGAGAACCAGAAATTTCCCAGCTTCTACAAGCATTTGAGCGAGTTGTTAATCAAGGTAAACCAGAAATCGTGTTAGTTTCTGGCTATGCTGGCGTTGGTAAATCAACTCTTGTGAAGGAGATTCACAAGCCCATTGTTAGAGAACGTGGGGTTTTTATCTCTGGTAAATTCGATCAGTATAAACGAGATATTCCTTATTCCACTATTGTTCAAGCTTTTCAAACACTCGCGCGACAAATTTTAACTGAACCTGAAAATCAACTTGCTACCTGGAAAAAGCGCATACAAGCAGCATTAGGAAACAATGGTAAGCTAATCACAGATGTAATTCCAGAAGTTGAACTAATTGTTGGAGAACAGTCTCATATACCAGAGTTGGGGCCTGCCGAATCTCAAAATCGATTCAACTTGGTGTTTCAGAATTTTATCAGCGTCTTCGCTCAAAAAGAGCATCCGCTCACTGTTTTCTTAGATGATATGCAGTGGGCAGATACAGCTACTTTGAATTTAATTCAAACTATTATTGCTGGCTCTAGTATCCAGTATCTCTGCTTCATTTTAGCCTATCGAGATAACGAAGTAGATGTTGTACATCCCTTTAGGTTAATGATAGAGAAGGTTAGCAAGTATGGAGCAAGAACAACTGAAATTATAGTTACACCATTGAATCTTGTTTATGTCAATCAGTTGATTGCTGATACCTTACATAGTTCAGCAGAGCAAGTAGAATCCCTTGCTCAATTGATTATCCAAAAAACTGACGGTAATCCTTTCTTTGTCAATGAATTTCTCAAAACACTGCATCAAGAAAATCTGCTGAATTTTGACCCTCTTCAATCCCCCACCCTGCTTGGTAAGGGGGAACAGAGGGGGGTAAAAGGTGGGTGGCGATGGGATATAGCTGAGATTGAAGCCCAAGGTATTACAGATAATATTGTCAATCTGATGATTGAGCGGATGCAAAAACTGCCACTTGCAACTCAACAGGTGCTTAAATTAGCCTCCTGCATCGGTAATCGCTTTGATTTAGAAGTTTTGGCGCTGGTTGGCGAACAATCTATTGAAGAAACGGCAAATGCACTTGTTGAAGCAATTTTAAGAGGATTAATTATTTCTATCGAGTCAGATGAAAGTGTTGATAAAAACTATCGTTTTTACCATGACCGAGTTCAACAAGCGGCTTATGCCTTAATTGCCGATGAATCAAAATCGGCTGTGCATCTGAAGATTGGGCAAATTTTGCTGAAGAATGCGAATGCTGAACAAGTGAACGAGCAAATTTTTGATCTAGTCAATCAACTAAATCTCGCCCTGGATCTGATTATTGAACAAACAGAAAAAGATCAATTAGTACGATTAAATTTAATCGCTGGCAAAAAGGCAAAAGCTTCCACAGCTTACACTCCTGCAAAAATATTTTTTAGCGTTGCCATAAATCTTTTGGCTGAAAATGCCTGGATAGAACAATATGACCAAACATTTACTTTATTTAGGGAACAGGCTGAGTGTGAATTCTTAACAGGAAATTTAGAACAAGCGGAAGAATTATTTGAGTTACTATTGCTGAAAGCCAAATCTCATCTAGAGAAATCAAATATTTATATGCTGCAAATTAGACTCTACCAAGTTGCAGGTAGATATGAAGAAGCACTGATATTAGGATTAAAAGCTTTAAAACTTTTTGGAGTGACATTACCTGATACAAATGAGGAAGTGCAAAGTGCGATCGCAATTGAAAAAAATCAGGTATTAATCAATTTAGGCGATAGAAAAGTCTCTGATTTAATTAATGCTCCAGCAATCCAAGATCAAAATATTAAGACACTGATTAGTCTATTGACCACTTTGGGGCCACCTACCTATCTCGGTAGACCCCATCTCTTTCCCTTAGTCGTACTTCAAGCTGTTAACTACTCACTCAAGTTTGGGAATACGGAAGATTCCTGTTTTGCTTACAGCATGTACGCCATGTTGTTAGTTTCCATCTTCAATGATATTCCTACAGGTTATGCATTTTCTGAGATGACAATTCAATTGAATGAAAAGTTGCATGACTTGAAACTTAGAGGAGTTGTTCTACACATTCATGGAAGTCATATAAACGTTTGGTGTAACCATATTGCCAGTGATATTCCCTTTTTGGAGCGGGGATTTATCGGCTGTGTAGAAGCAGGTGATGTGACGATGGCAAACTATAACGGCTATCAAGGCTCGTGGCAAATTATCCAGTTAGGCTATCCACTTACAGATACATATAAATCTCTAGAAAAATACACTACATTCGCTCGTCAGTCTAAACATGATGCTGTCTATCAGACAATCAGACTAGAGCAAATGCTACTAATGAATCTGCGGGGATTGACTCACCATAATCTGACTCTAAGTAGTGATTATTTTGATGAATCACAGGCTTTATCTATGATTACAGATGCAGGTTTTATCAGTGGAATTATTTTTTATTACATTATCAAGTTAATCATATTTTTTACATATCGACAGTATACAGAGGCGCTGAATTGTGCCTTAAGATTAACAAATTTTCCAGTTACGACACTAGCATTACCAATTGAAACAGATTATGTTTTGTATTACTCAGTAACTCTAACGGCTCTTTATCCCGCAGTATCTTTTCAAGAGCAAGAAAAGTTTTTACAAACCCTAGAATTTCATCAACAGCAATTGCAATATTGGGCTAATCACTGCCCTGAAAACTTTTTACATAAGTCTCAGTTAATAGCTGCCGAAATAGCTCGCATCGAAGGTAGAGAATTGGAAGCAATGCGTCTGTATGAACAATCAATTGCTTCAGCCCGCGAGCAGGGATTTGTACAATATGAAGCTTTAGCTAATGAACTAGCTGCTAAGTTTTACTTGGAGCGAGATTTTGAACTAATTTCCAAAACCTACTTGGAAGCAGCTAAAAATGCCTATCTGCGTTGGGAGGCATTTGCTAAAGTCAAGCACTTAGAAGAATTCTATCCTCAGCTATTGCCACAACAACAGCTTGTCTCTAACGGAACGTTTATTACCACAGGTGAGCATTTAGACTTTTTGTCAGTAGTTAAAGCCTCTCAAACTATATCTAGTGAAATTGTTTTTTCACGTTTGCTGAAGACATTAATGCAAATTGTCATCGAGCAAGCAGGAGCAGAAATCGGTTATTTGTTGCTGGAATATGAGCAAAATTTGGCGATTGAAGTAGAAGCTAAGGTTAATCCCCAAGCAGAAAAGCTCAATGTTTCTCGACTTGTATTAGAGGGTGAAATTTCACAGGTAATTCCTCAATCAATGCTGAATTATGTCCAGCGAACTCAAGAAACAGTGATTTTAGAGAATGCCACTGAGCAAAATTTGTTTTCTCAAGACGAATATGTAATTCAAAAGCAACCTAAATCTGTACTTTGTTTGCCGATCGCTCGTCAGTCAAAATTACTTGGTATTTTATATTTAGAGAATAATCTGATCTCCAGTGCCTTTACACAGGAAAAACTTTCTGTACTGGAAATTTTGACAGTTCAAATTGCTATTTCTCTAGAAAATGCTCGTCTTTATCAAGGTTTAGAAGACAGCCAAGCACAACTCAGCTTGGCGTTAAAATCTGCCCAAATCGGTGTTTGGAGTTGGGATATTACCAGCGATCGCTTTGACTGGGATGAGCAGATTTATCAACTATTTGGGTTAACGCCGGAAACCTTTGCTGCCACTTCCGAAGCAATTTTAGCTCGTCTACATCCAGACGATCGCGGATTGCTGGCTCAATCGTTGAGTCGAGCGATTAACGAAGGTGTGGAGCATAATTTAGAATATCGAATTATTTGGGATGATGGCAGTATCCGCTACGCAGCCTGTCGAGGAAAAGCCTTTTTCAATGAAGCAGGTAAAGCCACACATATGAGTGGTGTTGTGCTTGATATTACAGAGCGCAAACAATCGGAAGCCGAACGAATCCAACTGATTCAAGAACAAACTGCTCGACAGGAAGCAGAGGCCAATCAAGAACGAGCCGGGTTTTTAGCTCAAGTCAGTGCAACACTCGCTTCTTCCCTTGATTACGAAAGTACGCTAGCAAGCGTGGCAAATCTGGTTGTGCCTTACTTCGCCGATTGGTGTAGCATCGATCTGCTGCAAGACAACCAATTTATTAATCGGGTAGCAGTTGCTCACCGAGATCCAGAGAAAGTTAAACTTGGTTGGGAACTTCATCAGCGTTATCCAAGAAAATTAGACGAACCAGGAGGTGTGCCTAAAGTACTGCGTACAGGAATTCCTGAAATGGTAACTGAAATCTCAGATGCACTATTAGCAAAAGGCATCCCAGATGCAGAACATCTAAGGATTATACGTGAAATCGGTTTAAAGTCCTGTATTATGCTGCCCTTGATGGCACGTGAAAAAATTTTTGGTGCAATTTCCTTTTTTACTGCGGAATCAGAGCGTCGTTACAACACAACTGACTTGTCATTAGCGGAAGATATTGCCCATCGAGCGGCGATCGCCATTGATAATGCCCGCCTTTACCAAGAAGCGCAGCAAGCACAAAAAACCGCAGAACGAGCATTGGAGCGCATTGCCCGTCTTCAATCGATCACGGCTGCTCTTTCAGAATCGCTGACACCAGCCCAAGTATCTGATGTGATTGTCGAGCAGAGCATGGCTGCCTTGGGAGCCAGTTCTGCCCTTGTCGCCTTGGTGAATGAAAGTAAAACTGAACTGGAAATTGTGCGGGCGGTTGGCTATAAGCAGGATTTGATAGCCGCTTGGCGTACTTTTGCCATCGATTCACCCTCTCCCCTAGCAGAAGCTGTGCGAACTGGGAAACCTCTTTGGGCACAACCAACAGAAAATCGAGTAGCTCGTTACCCACATTTAGCAGAAATTTACGCCCAATATGATTTTAATGCCTGGATTTCTATTCCATTGATGGTAGAAGGTTGGGCAGTTGGCGGTATAAGTTTGGGATTTACCCAGCCTCAACAACTCAGTGGAGAAGATCGAGCATTTATCTTGGCTGTTGCTCAACAATGTGCCCAAGCGATCGCTCGCGCCCATCTTTACGAAGCCGAACGAACGGCACGAAGTGCTGCTGAAAGCGCAAACCGCATTAAAGATGAATTTTTAGCTGTGCTGTCTCATGAATTGAGAACACCGCTTAACCCAATTTTGGGTTGGACAAAATTGATGCGAACCCGCAAGCTCGATCGAGCAACCAGCGATCGCGCCCTAGAAACTATTGAGCGCAATGCCAAGTTACAAACCCAATTAATTGAAGATTTGCTGGATGTTTCCCGCATCCTTCAGGGTAAACTTAACCTCAACTTTGGCCGGATTAATTTGGTATCAGTTATTGAAGCTGCCATTGAGACAGTGCGTTTATCGGCGGAAGCTAAGTCTATCCAGATTCAGACAATTCTTCAATCTGGTGTTGGGGAAGTTTTAGGTGATGCCAATCGACTACAACAAGTCATTTGGAATATCCTTTCTAATGCGATTAAATTTACTCCCATCGGTGGACAGGTAAAAATTAAATTAGAGCAAGTTGGTTCACAGGCACAAGTCTGCGTCACTGACACAGGGAAAGGCATTGCATCTGAGTTTTTACCTTATGTCTTTGATTATTTTCGTCAAGCAGATGGTGCGACAACTCGAAAATTTGGCGGTTTAGGTTTAGGATTAGCGATCGTCCGCCATTTGGTGGAACTTCACGGGGGAACTGTGCAAGCAGAAAGTCTCGGCGAAGGACAAGGAGCAACTTTTACCGTCAGACTTCCATGTTTACAGGATGAAAACAAAAAAATTAAGGATGCAAAAGATAATTCCCCACTGGTGGCGGCTCAGTCTTCGCCCTTGTCTGGCTTAGAGATTCTGGTTGTGGATGATGATGCAGATATGCGAGATTTTTTGCCCTTCATGCTGGAGCAATATGGTGCAACTGTCACCGCTGTCGCTTCAGCCATTGAAGCTTTAACTGCATTGAGTCAATCCCAGCCAAATCTAATTATCAGCGATATTGGGATGCCAGAAATGGATGGCTATATGCTGATGCGACAGATAAGAAGTCTTGAACCAGAGCAAGGAGGGACAATTCCCGCGATCGCTTTAACTGCTTATGCTGGTGAGATAGATCGTCAGCAAGCGATCGCTGTGGGATTTCAACAGCATATCTCTAAGCCTGTAGATCCAGAAGAATTGGTGAGGGCGATCGCGTCATTGGTTCCCGATTTGGCATGATGGTGGAATACAGCAGTTTTCTTTTTCATGAGGCACAAAGTCACTGGTTTTGAGGCAGGAGGCAGGAGGCAGAAGAATAATTTGATTTGTGAATCCTTGGTTCTGTACCTCATTTAGTTGCAAAGCGCTGTATAGCAGGTCAATACTGTTCGGTCAAGACAAGAGACGCGATGAATCGCCGTCTCTACAATAATCAATCTTTTGTAGAGACGGCGATTTATCGCGTCTTTATCAATGATTTACAGTAGTATCAACGATATAGCCAAACACGCAACAGCGACAGCAATTGCTCAGTATCTACGGGTTTAGTAATATAGTCTGATGCGCCGGCTTCAATACACTTCTCGCGATCGCCTTGCATGGCTTTAGCGGTGAGTGCAATAATTGGCAAAGATTTAAATCGCTCGTTTTGGCGGATCGTGCGTGTTGTTTCGTAACCATCCATTTCTGGCATCATTACGTCCATCAACACCACATCAATATCTGGTGTATTTTCTAACAGGGTGATTCCCTCTCTACCATTTTCAGCATATAAAACCTGGATTTGATAACGCTCCAGCATACTGGTAAGGGCGAAGATATTCCGCATATCGTCGTCTACAATTAGCGCTGTTTTACCAGTGAGTAAGTAGTCTTGTGAATGCAGTTGTTCGAGTATTTGGCGCTTCGGTTCGGGTAAATTTGCTTGGACTCGGTGTAAAAATAATGCTGTTTCATCAAGGAGGCGTTCGGGCGATCGCACATCTTTAATAATGATTGTCTCGGCAATTCGTCTGAGTTCTGTTTCTTGAGCTTTGCTAATTTCTCTACCTGTGTAGACAATAATTGGTAAAGTTTTGCCGTTAGGTAGAAGCTTTATCTGCTCGATCAGTTCAAACCCGGTCATGTCAGGTAGCCCTAAATCGAGGACGAGGCAATCAAAATGCTGGGTGCGAATAGCTTCTAAAGCAGTTGCACCGTCAGCCACAGCAGTCGTCGAAACATCGCTGTTACCAATCAACTCAACAATACTCAGCCGTTGAGTGTCGTCGTCTTCCACTACCAATAAATTTTTCACTTGGCGCTCAACAAAACCTTTAATTTTGGTCAATGCCTCGGATATTGTCTCGCTGGTTAAAGGTTTTTGCAGATATGCGATCGCACCTAGTTGCAAACCGCGTTGTCTGCCTTCCTCAACAGTCATAATATGTACGGGGATATGACGGGTATTTGGGTTATGTTTTAGACGATCCAAGACCGTCCAACCATCCATTTCTGGTAGCCGGATATCTAGCAAAATGGCTGAAGGCTGGAATTGCTGCGCTAGCATCAAACCTGTACTGCCAGTTTGGGCAGTTATCACCTTAAATCCTTGTTGTTGCGACATATCTAGAAGGATACGCGCAAAATTAACGTCATCTTCGACAATGAGTAACACGCGATCGCCTCTTTCTATAGTCGTGCGATCGTCATTAATCAGTGCTGTTAGCGGGGCGTTTAGCCCGTGCTGAGTGAGGAGTGGGGAGTGGGAAGTGGGGAGTGGTTTTGATATTGACTCAGCACTCAGCACTCGGAACTCAGGACTCAATTGTGGTAAGTAGAATGTAAAAGTGCTACCTTCACCGGGTTGACTGATAAGTTTAATTTCGCCGCCGAAGAGACGGGCGATTTCGCGACTAATTGATAAGCCCAATCCGGTGCCGCCGTATCTCCGACTGGTAGAGCCATCGGCTTGTTGAAATGCTTCAAAAATCACTTTCTGTTTTTCGGGGGCAATACCAATGCCTGTATCGCTGACTGAGAAGGCAATTACAAGCTGGGCACGATTTAAGGTTTCGTTGTCATTGCTCCACCCTAGCTTCGCCACCGCAATCCGTAAGCGTACTTCCCCATGCTCTGTAAATTTAAAAGCGTTGGAGAGGAGATTTTTCAATACCTGTTGTAAGCGTTTGACATCTGAATAGATGGTGTTTGGCAATTCGGGAGTGAATTCAATTGTAAAGGCAAGTCCTTTGCTTTGAGCAATTTGCCGGAAGGTACGCTCAATCACATCACCCAACTCTGCCAATGGCATTGGAATCAAGTCAATGGACATCGTTCCAGATTCAATTTTAGCGAGATCCAGAATGTCATTGATTAACGTCAACAAATCATTACCGGCTGAATAAATTGTTTGGCTGTATTCGACTTGCTTGCTGGTGAGATTTTGATCGATATTATCGGTTAACAATTTCGCCAAAATTAACAAGCTATTCAGCGGTGTCCGCAGTTCATGGGACATATTGGCGAGAAATTCTGACTTGTATTTTGAGGAGAGGGCGAGTTGTTCAGCCTTGTCTTCTAAAGACAGTCTTGCATGTTCAATTTCACGATTTTTGCGCTCGACTTCTTTCTTCTGCATCGCCAACAACTCTGCTTTTTCTTCTAATTCGGCGTTGGTTTGTTGCAGTTCCTCTTGCTGTCCTTTGAGTAAATCCTCGGAAGTTTTAAGTGATTGGGCTTGTTGTTCTAAGCGCTTGTTGGTTTCGCGGAGTTCGCTTTGCTGGGTTTGGAGTTCTTCAGCCAAAGATTGCGATTGCTTGAGTAATTCTTCAGTTCGCATCGATGCTGCGATCGTATTGAGGACGATCGCGATACTTTCGGTAAGCTGATCGAAGAATGTCAGATGAATTTCGCTAAAGCGGCGGAAGGATGCTAATTCAATCACTGCTGTCACCTGTCCTTCAAAAAGTACAGGTAACACCACGGCATTCAGGGGCGTAGCTTCTCCTAACCCAGAAGCAATTTTGACATAATCATTTGGTACATCCGTCAGCAGAATTCGCTCTTTTTCTAAAGCGCATTGTCCCACCAAACCTTCACCTAAGTGGAAGCGGTTAGCTAGATGTCTGCGTTCGCGATAAGCGTAGCTACTAATTAGTTTCAAATACGGTGTATGTTCAGCAGACTCCATCAGGAAGAATACGCCGTGTTGCGCTCCTACCAAGGGTGCGAGTTCTGAGAGAATTAGTTTAGATACGGTTTCCAAGTCTCGCTGCCCTTGGAGCATTCGAGTAAACTTGGCTAAGTTAGTTTTCAACCAATCTTGTTCGGTGTTTTTCTGCGTTGTCTCCCGCAGGTTGGCAATCATCTGGTTGATGTTATCTTTGAGGATCGCTACTTCCCCTAATGCTTCGACGGCGATTGAACGAGTTAAATCGCCTTTAGTTACAGCTGTAGCAACTTCTGCGATCGCTCGCAACTGAGTTGTCAGTGTAGCAGCAAGTTCATTCACATTATCTGTCAAATCTTTCCAAGTCCCAGCCGCGCCAGGGACTCTCGCTTGTCCGCCTAACTTCCCTTCAATTCCCACTTCCCGCGCTACTGTGGTTACTTGATTGGCAAATGTCGCTAGAGTATCAATCATCTCGTTGATTGTCTCTGCCAAGGTTTCAATTTCTCCCTTGGCATCTAGCATTAGTTTCCGTTTCAAGTCACCGTTAGCAACTGCCGTTACAACTCTGGCGATACCGCGCACTTGTGCCGTTAAGTTACCCGCCATCGAGTTCACGTTATCAGTTAAATCTTTCCAAGTACCCGCGACACCTTGGACTTGCGCTTGTCCGCCTAACTTCCCTTCAGTTCCTACTTCCCGCGCCACCCGCGTTACTTCACTGGCAAAGGAACTGAGTTGATCTACCATCGTGTTGGTGGTATTCTTCAAATCCAAAATTTCACCTTTGGCATCGACGGTAATTTTCTTAGATAAGTCGCCATTAGCTACCGCTTTCGTAACTTCGGCGATGTTACGAACTTGTCCGGTGAGGTTCCCCGCCATCGAGTTCACGTTGTCTGTTAAATCTTTCCAAGTCCCAGCAACTCCTCTGACGTAAGCTTGTACGCCTAATTTACCTTCCGTTCCCACCTCACGGGCAACCCTGGTAACTTCTGATGCAAAAGAATTTAGCTGATCCACCATTGTATTAATGGTGTTTTTGAGTTCTTGAATTTCACCTTTCACATCAACGGTGATTTTCTTCGATAAGTCGCCATTTGCTACAGCTGTAGTAACTTCGGCAATGTTCCGCACCTGTGCTGTTAAACTTCCCGCCATGAAGTTTACACTGTCGGTTAAATCTTTCCAAGTGCCGGCTACACCTTTAACTTCTGCTTGTACACCCAGTTTCCCTTCTGTTCCTACCTCACGGGCAACTCTTGTAACTTCACTTGCAAAGGAATTAAGTTGATCAACCATCGTGTTGACAGTATTTTTCAACTCTAAAATTTCACCTTTGACATCAACGGAGATTTTCTTAGATAAGTCGCCATTCGCTACAGCGGTTGTCACGGCGGCAATGTTTCGCACCTGTGCCGTTAAACTTCCCGCCATGAAGTTCACGCTGTCAGTTAAATCTTTCCAAGTTCCAGCTACGCCACGCACATCTGCTTGTACGCCTAATTTACCTTCGCTTCCCACTTCACGCGCCACCCGCGTAACTTCACTTGCAAAGGAATTGAGTTGATCCACCATTATATTGATGGTATTCTTGAGTTCCAGAATTTCGCCTTTGACAGCAACAGTAATTTTCTTAGATAAATCGCCATTTGCGATCGCAGTTGTCACTTCGGCAATGTTCCGCACCTGTGCCGTCAAGCTTCCCGCCATGAAGTTCACGCTGTCGGTTAAATCTTTCCAAGTCCCAGCAACGTCTTTAACTTCCGCTTGTACGCCCAATTTCCCTTCAGTTCCCACTTCACGGGCGACTCGCGTCACTTCACTTGCAAAGGAACTGAGTTGATCCACCATTGTGTTGATGGTATTTTTCAACTCCAGAATTTCACCTTTCACATCGACAGTGATTTTCTTGGATAAGTCGCCAGTTGCAACCGCCGTAGTCACTTCGGCAATATTCCGCACCTGCGCCGTCAAACTTCCCGCCATGAAGTTCACGCTGTCGGTTAAATCTTTCCAAGTTCCAGCCACGCCGCGAACTTCTGCTTGCACGCCAAGTTTACCTTCACTTCCCACTTCACGGGCAACCCTTGTAACTTCACTGGCAAAGGAATTGAGTTGATCCACCATTGTGTTGATGGTATTTTTCAACTCCAGAATTTCACCTTTCACATCAACGGTAATTTTCTTGGATAAGTCGCCAGTTGCAACCGCCGTAGTCACTTCGGCGATATTCCGCACCTGTGCCGTTAAACTTCCCGCCATGAAGTTCACGCTGTCAGTTAAATCTTTCCAAGTACCCGCGACACCGCGCACATCGGCTTGCACGCCCAGTTTTCCTTCACTTCCCACCTCACGGGCAACCCGCGTTACTTCCGACGCAAAGGAACTGAGTTGATCCACCATTATATTGATGGTATTCTTGAGTTCGAGAATTTCACCTCTAACATCGACGGTGATTTTTTTAGATAGATCGCCATTTGCGATCGCAGTTGCAACTTCGGCAATATTTCGCACCTGTCCGGTAAGATTACCCGCCATTAAGTTAACGTTGTCGGTTAAATCTTTCCAAGTCCCCGCAACTCCCCGGACTTCTGCTTGTACGCCCAACTTCCCTTCAGTTCCTACCTCACGGGCAACTCTTGTCACTTCCGATGCAAAGGAATTCAGTTGATCCACCATTGTATTGATGGTGTTTTTCAACTCCAGAATTTCGCCTTTCACATCCACAGTGATTTTCTTAGATAAATCGCCATTCGCTACCGCCGTTGTCACTTCCGCAATATTCCGCACCTGTGCCGTCAAGCTTCCCGCCATGAAATTTACACTATCGGTAAGGTCTTTCCACGTACCCGCTACCCCGCGAACTTCTGCTTGACCGCCTAATTTTCCTTCAGCACCCACCTCACGCGCAACCCTTGTTACTTCCGATGCAAAAGAATTAAGTTGATCCACCATGATGTTAACGGTGTTTTTCAACTCTAAAATTTCGCCTTTGACATCAACAGTGATTTTCTTGGAAAGGTCGCCATTAGCTACCGCCGTTGTTACTTCCGCAATGTTACGGACTTGGGCTGTTAAATTCCCCGCCATTAAATTAACGTTGTCAGTTAAATCCTTCCAAGTACCTGCCACACCTTTAACTTCTGCTTGCACGCCCAACTTCCCTTCAGTTCCCACTTCACGGGCAACTCGCGTTACTTCACTAGCAAAAGAATTCAATTGATCCACCATCGTGTTGACGGTGTTTTTTAGTTCCAGAATTTCGCCTTTGACATTAACGGTGATTTTTTTGGATAAATCACCATTTGCGATCGCAGTAGCAACTTCGGCAATGTTGCGAACTTGTCCGGTGAGATTACCCGCCATCAAGTTAACGTTATCAGTCAAATCTTTCCAAGTGCCTGCCACACCTTGGACTTCGGCTTGAACGCCCAACTTCCCTTCAGTTCCCACCTCACGGGCAACCCGCGTTACTTCACTGGCAAAGGAACCAAGCCTTTCTACCATCGTGTTGACAATATTAGCAGTTTGGAGAAACTCACCTTGGAGGGGTCTGCCATCAATTTCTGTAGCGATCGTTTGGGATAAGTCACCATTGGCAACTGATCGAATTACACGGGTAGTTTCAGCTGTTGGTTGAACTAAATCTGTAATGAGAGTGTTGACAGAAGTAACACAATCCGACCAAGATCCTCGAACATCTCCGAGAGAGGCGCGATCGGAAATTTTGCCTTCTTTGCCGACAACGTTACCAATCCGTTGTAGCTCCGCCGCCATTCGCTCATTTTGATCGATAATATCATTGAGCGTGTCAGCTATTTTCCCCGCTACACCAGTATGATCTATGGGCATCCGAGCAGAAAAGTCACCCTGTTTAACAGCATTCAGCGTTCTTAGTAGCTGATTTAAATCTAGATTGTCACTGTCTCTAGTTAACTGTTCGGTTGCCATAGCCTTATCTTTAAAGAATTTATTAGGTTTTCGCGTTTAAAAAAGGTTTTCTCAAAGCAGAAAATTGATTTTAACTCTCATTAGTGCTTCTAGGTTTTCTGATATTCCCTCTAGCAACAAATCTTAGATTATCTGAATTAGCTTAGAGTACATGGTTATGTAACTGTTGAATGTCCCCAGTACTGATTGTGCATAGAATAGAGGTTAGTGAAGCTGAGTTTAAATCTGGCTGCTGACTGAGGGCGATTGGTTTTACTGTCAGTTTAAAACTTTTAGCGAGGTTAGTCTGTTTAGCGTTAATAACCAAAACAGTATTTTGGTTGTAGAGATAATAATCAAATTTAGCTTTTAGGTTGTTGTTTTGAATTAGTTACTTTATCAGGACTTACGCAAAATCATGAAAAAACGAACCACAGAGGGCGCAGAGGACACGGAGAAATAAGAGTTTCAGAAAGCTCTTGCGTAAGTCCTATCTATATTCCGGTTTGCACCCATAATGCGTACTAACTCTAATGATAGCGGGGGAAATTAAAATTTCTCAACAGGCAAGGCAGGCTACGGTGTACACACATCTTTCTAGAAAACCAAAATCGTCGTAGATCCCCCTAAATCCCCCTTAAAAAGGGGGACTTTGAGAGTTTTTTGATGACACGCCCTAGATCGCAAATCGCCGTCTTTACAATAATCAGTCCTTTGTAGAGACGGCGATTTATCGCGTCTCTTGCCTTCACCGAACCGTATTGCAATTGCAGTATAGGTGGGTTTGGCACATCTCTTTTAAGTAGCTGGACAAAAATATTTACAGTCATTGCGTTCCCGTTGGCGTAGCCTCTCGTAGAGAAGGGTAGGAAGTGAAGCAATCGCAAGGCGTTGCAGTTTAACATTATGTAATTAATTCTGTCCGACTACTTATTTATTGATTAACTTGCGATCGGTTCCAGGGGACGGTTACGCCATCGCAACTGACTTTTTACGACTGGGACGCTTGCGATCTGATTTTTTCTTTAGTCCAACCGCTTGGGCTTGATCGCTATCTGAGCCATATTGTCCGCGTATTACTTCTTTCATGGCTAATACAGCATTGTGAAATTCCCATTCTGCTAATCGCGCAGCATCGGCAGCAGCACGGTATAAAGTTAGTTTCTCGGTTTCGGCTTGTTGCTGCGCCAACATAGTCTGATAAGCTTGCTGTAAATTTGCAACAGAGGCATCAGCACGGGTTGTATTGTATGTGCTGACGGTTTGCAAACCGTGTAATGAGGTTATATCTTGACTAATTGATTGAGAGGGTAAACGGCGTGTTTTATCTTGGGTAGGCATATATGCATACTGTTGTAAGGGATAAGTTTAATGTGCCCATTAAAACAATAAAATTAACAGTAAGCGAGATTTTTAGATAAAACAAGGTAAAAGAAACGTAGGCTAATTTTTGCAAGTCGAAACAATCGCATTGCAAGTCCAAACAATCGCATTGCAAGTCGAAACAATGGCATTGTCAGCCGAAACAATCGCATTGTTAGCCGGAACAATCGCATTGTTAGTCCAAACAATGGCATTGTCAGCCGAAACAATCGCATTGTTAGTCGAAACAATTGAGTATGTGAGTAGGAAATTTATAAGTATGTCATTACTATTGATTGTGGGGTGGGATAAAAAGCAATACGGTTCAGTTAAGGCTAAAACTCTTTGTCATAGTTAATTTTTTTAACGTAGACGCTTCTCTACGAGACGCTACGCGTAGCTTGCTTCCACGAAGTGGTACGGCTTGCCGCAGGCTACCACAGAGGCGCAGAGAACACTGAGAGAAGAAAGAAACGCTTAACTGAACTGTATTGGGATAAAAAGTCCGTCTGTACGCAAAAATGGGCTTTTCAACCCACCTAGCCTACAAGATTGGATAAATTATCCGATTGTCGATACCCTGCGGAAGCCATAACACACTTACAACACTAGGGTGGGGAAATCTCTAAATCTTTGCAAATCTTGATAGCTAGAATCTCAACAATCTCAGTATACCTTGGAACTGCGGAGGTTCTGTTGTTTGATGGATTGTAATAAATCGTATGCCTTCCACCTTCTCGAAGAAACAAAACAGCCGTTCTTTTCCAAATGGCGAATCAATTCACGTCTTTTCACTATAATTTGACAGTAATCTGTTCGCGGACGACATCTTTACCGGAAATTTGTTGCTCTGCGAGTTCCCGATTTGAGATTAGAATCAACTCTATCGCTTCCCGTAGGCTTTCTCTAGCTTCTTCCAGAGTTCTCTCTTGGACATTAGCGCCGGGTAACTCCTGGACATAGCCGATATACCAATCATCTATCTTTTCAAATACAGCAGTGAAAGAATTTTCCATATAATTTACTCTTGAATGTTACGAGATATCAAATGCGTTTCGCTAGCGTGTTTTTAGTGCCTTATTGATTTACCCAATTAGTGAATTCCAAAATTCGCTTTTCGACCCAATATTCTCTACCAAGTTTAATAAATCCTCGCTCTAATTTATTTTTTACTTCAACAATTAAGTAAAATACATTAACAATGCCTAACATATTCAACTCACTAAACCGTTACTCCCTCCAACTCTTCATCTGTCAACTCATACAATTGGCGCAATTTATCTAACTTCTCACTATCAGCTTCCCAGAAACCCCGCCCATGCGCTTCTAACATTCTGCCTAAAATATTGCGGAAAGCTTCAGGATTTGCCTTACGTAATTTATCCGCCATCTCTGCATCTAACGCATAAGTATCAGCCGCTTGGTCATAAACCCAATCATCGGTAAAATCGGCAGTACCACCCCAACCAATCAACGCCGTCATTCGTTGGGAAATTTCAAAAGCACCACCAGAACCTTGATTTGCCATCGCTTGCGCCCATTTAGGATTTACCAACTTAGTGCGGTACTCCATTCGCAGCAAATCATCCAAATTGCGCGGTGTAGTATCCTTCGAGAAACTTTCCACAAAGCTAGTTGTAACCTTCTTACCGCCTTGTTTTTCTGCTGCCTTTTTCAAACCGCCCGTATTGGCGTAATATTCTTGAATATCAGTTAAACCATATTCTACCGAATCGATTTCTTGAACAATGCGATCGCTAGTTTTTAACAACGTATTCAATACTTCCGGTCTAGCTTGACCTTTATCTTCTCTCCCGTAGCTAAACACATTGCGACTCTGCCAAGTATTCCCCAACTCCTCACCAGATTCCCAGTTACCATCAACCACCCTATCATTCACCAAAGAACCAAAATCACCCGCCGGATTAGAAAACAATCTCGCCGATACATTTTCCACACCTTGAGCTTTTAAAGCTAAAGCGTGTCTTCTAATAAAATTCCGATCTTCTGGTTCATCAGCATCAGCCGCCCGTTGGAATAAATCATCCAACAATTCGATGATATTTACAAAACTATCCCGGAAAATCCCAGATAAATTACCCAACACATCAATGCGGGGATGTCCAACCTCCGCCAACGGCTTCAACTCATAACGAACAACTCTACCAGTTCCTTCCTTAACAGGTTCAGCCCCCACCAATTCCAACAGAATCCCCAGAGATTCACCCTTAGTTTTAATTGCATCCAATCCCCAAAGCATCACCGCCACCGTTTCAGGATATTTACTATATTCATCCAAATGCTGGGCGATAATTTTTTGAGCAATTTCCCGTCCCCGTTCATACGCCGCAGGCGAAGGCATCCGATAAGGATCTAAAGCATGAATATTCCTCCCAGTCGGCAAAACACCAGCCCCATCCCTTAACAAATCCCCCCCAGGCGCAGGCGGAATATACTCCCCATTCAACCCCCTTAACAAATTTGTTAACTCATCCGTAGATTGCATCAACAAATCTCTTATTAGCTTTTCCTCCTCTTCTCTGTGTTCTCCGTGCCTCTGCGGTTCGTCTCCAAAATATGCCTCCAAATAAGAAGCCAATTCCTCTTCATTTGGTGCTTCCCCCAAAGTATGCAACCCAGAAGAAAACAACCGATTTTCTAAAACTTGCAAATATCCATACAACTCCACCAAATAATCATCAAAAGCATGACTGCTAAACATCCGCACATTTTCAGGAGTAAACGCAATTCCTAACCGTTTAGCATCTTCAAAAGGACAATCTGCATCTAAACCAGAATCTACAATTTTTTTACAAATCCCTTCCTTCAAGACATAATTCTTTTGTGGATCTTCACGATACTCCGAAATCAAATCACGCAACGCCACCAATTCTTTATACAAACCTGCACGCCCATAAGGCGGTACATTATGAGAAATCAACACACCATAACCGCGACGTTTTGCCAACATCGACTCAGACGGATTATTCGCCGCATATATATATAGATTAGGCAAATTTCCTAACAAAATATCCGACCAAGAATAACCCGTATTACCCAACGGAGAACCAGGCAACCATTCCACCGTTCCATGCATTCCAAAATGAACTATAGCATCAGCTTCAAACTCATTTTGCAACCATTTATAATAAGCAGCATATTGCGGATGTGGCGTTAAATCCCGTTCAAACATTAAGCGCATCGGGTCGCCTTGTATACCCAAAGGTGGTTGTACACCTATCCATACATTTCCTAATTGCACACCGCCAATTTGGAATTCATCGCCATAAGTTTTAATACCAGTTCCCGTGAGAGATTTCCATTGTTTTTCAATACGGGAGGTTTGCAGATATCCCAGCCATTTTTCTAGAGTGCGAACATTTACACTACTTGTGGGGTGGGCATCTTGCCCGCCCCTAGATAATGGCGGGCAAGATGCCCACCCCACAAGAGGATTAGCTTCATCCGCTTCTTTTACCCAGCGAATCAATTCTTCACCATCTTCCGGTAAATCTCCCACGGTGTAACCTTGTTCTTTGAGTGCATGGAGAAACTTCAGCAAACTACGCGGCACATTTAATAATGCAGCTGTGCCTACAGCACCATAACCTGGAGGAAATCCATATAAAACGATCGCAATTTTGCGTTCAGATGCAGGTTTTTGCCGCAAACTCACCCAAGTTTTTACCCTACCAATTAATCGCTCCACCCGTTCGGGAACCAGATAAATATTTTCGCCCACCAAACCACCGAGGGGAACGGTATCAATAGCGCCATCTAATTCTGGTAAGGCGTACAACACTACACTCTGCAATCCGCCGATACCTTGGCGCGTCCACGAGGAAATATCTTGAATTAATAGTGGTGCAGCAACAATATAAGGTACATTTTTGGCAGTAAGGATGCGTTTTGCGACTTCTATTTGACGGCCTGCTTCCATTGAACCAGCCGGGCCACCCACCAGAGGAAAGCCAATTGTCGAAACGATCGCATCTACTTTTACTGCTTCACTAGATAGTGATGGAGTCTCTATATTACCTAGTTGTCGTTGCTGAATTTCATAGTCGGTTGTCATCAAATCTCGTACCGCCACATGTCCTTCCACGCCGTTGATGAAGATGGGTAAAGGAGTTAACCCGGCTTTTTCAAAACTGCGAATCAGTTGGGGAATGTAGGGTTGTTTGGTGATGACGTGTTTGCGGTAGAGGAGAATTCCTACAACAGGTTTTGTGGCTTTAGATCCCCCCAACCCCCCTTGAGAAGGGGGGCTAATATTCCTCCCTTTGTAAGGGGGGCTAGGGGGGATCTTCTCATACCATTCCAGATATGCTTTTGGCGATTCAAAAAACCCTGGATAATCGGGGTGGAGTAATCCGATGTTGGGGGTTTCGATTAACGCGGGTATGTCGCCGACTTTTAAATCTAAGTATTTTTCTGCCAGTGTCCAGAATAATGAAGCGACGTTTTCTGAACCGCCAGCATTCCAGTAACCATAGATAATTAACCAGTTGCGTAAGTCTTGGACTTTTTGCACTGGGACGTATTTCAGTAGTTTGGGGCCAATTTTTAAGAAGCTGATGTAACCAGCGAGTTTGTCTTCTTCTCGTCCGTTGCTAAATTTGTCGAGGATGAATTTAACTGGTTTGGGCATTCCTTTGGGTTTGTCGCCAATGGCAAAGTCACCCAGCTTGGTTAAACTCATCAATTCTAAGGCTGACTCAAAGACTAGACGGATGGGAATTTGAGAAATGCGATCGCGCAACCACACAACTTGGTCATAATCAAATAGTAGGCTACCGAAAAACACATCAGCGCCATCAAGTGCTGCTTCTATCTCGGTACGAATGCTGGTAAGATCGCGATCGCTAAATACCCGAATATCCAACTCAGGACAGCGAGAGTTAGCCAAAAAGGCTGCTTTTCTGTACAAGTCAGCGTTGAATGATTCAAACCCAGCAATCAAGACGATGCGTTTCATGCCTGTAAGCTACGAAATATTTCTTTACTTAAATTTTAAACGTGCTTTCAGGCTGATTGTTAAATATCTACCCACAGATTCCGGTCAGTAGTTCCTTGAGGGAGGTAGGGCTTCACTATCACCAACGCTTTTAGGATATTTTGATTTCAAAAAATTTGTGATGTGTTGAGTCAAATTAAGTGCATCATTGAATTCTTTTGATTCTTATAGCGCTTCATATAGTGAACGGATTTATGGTGGTGACAAGTTTGTAAAAGTACGCAACTCGGTAATATCTAATCTCCGGTTAAACTCATTAACATAAACTTAAAATATGTTGGTCTTTTTCACTTGTGCCGACACCTCAACTTATATAATGATATTGCCGATCTTTGATATTATTAGTATTAATTTGATGCCATCAATATCTAAAAGACTCTATACTCTCTTTCATCACAAGATAGAAGCGATCGTTACAGGCACGATCCCAAGCGATCGTTGGGCCGATTCTCCAATAGGAAAAACCAGATAAAATCTCTTTTCCATCGCCTGTTGCAGAAAATTGTCCTCTCAATTCTTGCGTGAGTTCTGCAAGTTTGCTAGATTGATCTTCCCCTATAAAACAAAGAGTCCACCCTAAGCCGGGTTCATTGATGGAATTCTCCAGTAGCTTCACAAAATTTAAAGATCCCATGTTGAGCCTCGTTTCTTGAGCAGTTTATCTGATAAATCTCGCACAGGTGTCTAGAAGCGAACGCGTATTCATTAATACTGTAAAGCATTATGTGTTAAGCTGCTCAGGGCTAACAGGAAGCCAAGGGTTTCCGACCTTATAAACCCAGGTTCACATCAGGGGGTGCGTTCGGTTTAGGAATTTGGGTATCTTAACTAAGTACATTTGTCATGGCTTTCCAGTTTTACAAAGGGTTATTATCTAAATAATGGAGGCAATTACTAGATTTCAATTTATTGCAAAAATTTACTGGTTATTCTCGATATTGATAACTTATAATAGTTATCTTTTTGATTAAAATATAGCTTTGAATTAGTGGATTTTACCAAATCAAAGTTCTGCTTAGGTTCGCACAAAAACTTATTTGGTCTATATAGCGTAGGAATGCTGAAAAGAATGCAGCCATTGCTAACTAGTATTTTTACAAAGTTACAAACCAAACTTTGTCTATATAATTAGAAGAGTTTTGAACTAGTGTAAAAACAAGCAAATCGAGGATTAAATAATGAAATTCGGAATTGATAGCGGGCACAATTGTCCACCAGATACAGGAGCTAGGGGGATTAAATTTGAGGATAATTTAACTCTAGATGTAGGTAATAGAGTTATAGCCAAGTTAAGAGCTTTAGGAAATGAAGTCGTAGTATGTAGACCAAGTAGTGCTCGTACAGTAACTGAATCGCTTTCAAAAAGATGTTCTACGGCTAATGCAAGTAGAGTAGATATTTACGTCTCGATTCATTTTAACTGCTTTAACGGACAAGCTAACGGCACAGAAGTATTTGCAACTAGCGATACAGGTAGAAAAATTGCTAAACCTGTATTAGATGAAATCATCAAGTTAGGATTTTTTAATCGTGGCGTTAAGAGTGGTTCCCACTTGTATGTTCTAAAAAATACAGATATGCCTGCTATCTTGATAGAATGTTGCTTCCTCGATTCGCAAAAAGATATGAATCTTTTTAATCCTGAAGTAATGGCTAATGCAATTGTCAAAGGCTTAACTGGTAAAGTGCCAAGTGCCCCTGTTAACCCTGTACCAGATGAAGAGGAGAACATAGATGAAACTATTCTCAGACTGCAAAAATCCTTAAATAGACTAAAAATAACCGATAAAAATGGTAAGGCGTTAGTGGAAGATGGCTTCACGGGGGCTAACACAAAATCTGCCGTAGAAAAATTTCAGACTATTATCGCAGTTCAGCCGACTGGAATTGCTGACACAACTACATGGAATGCCATCAATCTAATTTTGGCAAAACGAATTATCAGACCAAACCATGCCGGTGGTGCAGTTGTCAGATACTTACAATATCGTTTAGGTGTTGAGAATGATGGCGTCTACGGGCCGCAAACAGAGGTTGTAGTTAAAAACTTTCAAAAGCAAAATGGTTTAGATGCCGATGGCATTATCGGCCCTGCTAGCTGGCAGAAATTAATTGGTTAGGCTGATGGGGATTAGAGACTAAAGACTGGGGTAGTAGTGCTGAGTAGAGAAGTTGGGAATCTGACATCTTTACTCAGAACTGGGAACAGGCTAAACGCCGCGTTAATGCTAACAGAACTGTTTTGCCTAATGAATCAGTGAAGGGATTAATTTTAGCAACTTACAACCATATTTTGTTCATAATATCTTTGGCAAGCGCACAAACTGCCAAAGCATTTGAAAATTTATTTATTATGTCATATCAAGCCTGATACAAGATTTATTCTAAAATATGATTCAAAACCATTGTTTTTATCATAACTGAGTTTAAAGATGAGATTTCAGTAAGACAGCGATCGCGCAATTCACGAGCGATCGCTATTCTCTAATTTCACTGACTGAATTATCCTAGTGTGTAGATATAGGCTTGTCTTAACCGCCTTACCATCTCTCGACGTACCTCATTTTGGACGCGGTTTCCACGTCGCCAGTGTTCTAACTGAATATTATCAACATAGAAACGGACAGAGAATTGCATAGCAGAGCCTTGAATATCAGTTAGCTGAACTTGTGGTTCTTTCCAGGCAGTATTAGACTCTTTAAAACTATCGTGTAACCATTCGACAAATTTTAAAGAATAATCATCTAATCTTGTTTCATCTACTCCGGGACTTGCGATTTTTTGAAATAATTTATTGAGTTTAATTTTCAGAAGTTCAATTTTTTGCTCCCATTCGTCTGGTAAAAGATGTTGGTCTTCAATTACTAGATCGGGATCTTTTAACCAAGTTTGATACCATTGGCGAATCAAGCCAATTAGAGTTTGTTTCTCAGTCGGTTCTTGTTCTTCTAGGCGCGATCGCAGACGTTTACCCTTACGTTCTGTAATGACTACCAGCCCCACAATGTTCAGTATTTCTAAATAGTTTTTCTGGAGAAATTTTAATTCTTCTGAATTTAATCCACCTTTTTCTACCTTCTTAACTTCTCTAACAAAATCTTCAAATGCTTGCTCAATTTTTTGCAGTTGCGTATTGACATCTTTTTCAACTAATAAACGCAGCCGCCCTGCTTCTTTTTTTGACAGTTTATTATCTTCGGCTTCTGTCAATGCAGCAAAACTATCTAAATATTGAAGTTTTTCATCAATATCACCTAATGTATCTGGATGACCGAGGATAATTTGTTGCAAAATGTTTGTTGCTACCACTGCATCAGCATCAACTCTCACTGACACTTGAATCGTATAAGCGTAGTGAGTTGTAGGACGACTGAGATTGACTATGTTTTGACCTCCCAAAGTCGTATTTGGTGTATAAACCTCGCAATGCTCGTTAATTAGATATAGTTTTGTTACCCTGATACCAATGTGTTTGATAATTGCAATGGAACCATCTGGCATGGAGATGACATCTCCAAATCTAAAGGGTGTATCAACTAGTAAAACTAACCCACTGAAAAAATCGCTTAAAATATCTTTTACTGCTAATCCCAACACTACAGTGATGCTACCTATTGCTAACCCAATTCCTGTTAAATCAACCCCAATGGTGCTGAAAAACAGAGATATGCCAATGAGGTAAGTGATGACTGGGATAAAATTTTGTAGGAGTGGAATTAATACATCATCCCAGACAGCCTCAGTTTTTCGAGCGTAGTCTTTTAAGTAGTAGACTGCTGCTTCTGTAAATAATAAAGTTATGCCGTAAGTGAAACCAAGAATTAGGAAAGCCGTGAGTCCTCGATCGATTAAATTAATAATTCCTCCCGATCCGAGTTGAGCCAGAGAGAATTTTAGACTAGTAAGGATAAAAATAGCGATCGCAGGGATTTGTAAGATCCCAAGGATAAACAGGGCTGTATCTTTTTCTGTACGGCGCAGAAACGATCGCAGTAGATAGAAAAGTAATATATAGAGTACAAATACAAAAACTATAGATGCACCCAATGTATAAAAGAAAGAGATAATTTGTGCACTCGTTGGAAAAGTCGGAGGTGGTGGTACTACAACAGAAGCTTTTGATGCAGATTCTGCGGCTTGGGCGATGAGGATATAATTCATTAGTGCCTGTTTAATTATTACAATTCCAAATAAGTTACTCTACCAATTTTGGATTGAAGGAAAAATCCAAAATTAAATGACTCCTAAGTGATTTTCTGTTAAAAGAAAGTGCCAAATCAACCTTCGGCACTTTCAGCGCGCACGGGAATTATAATTCCTTCCCCCAGAAGTGCATTCGTAAAAATCTTCCGAAGAACGCGCTGAATCTGAAGATGTTTTCCTGGCTTTACTTTTGTCAATGTTCGCAGCAATAAGTTAGACTCTCCCAGACTTTCGACTCCATCCACTTGTGTGCCTTCGAGTACATCTGGATCGTCTGCTTTTAACTGCTGTCCCACCTCCTCAATGACTTTGTACACGTGCGCTAAGTTGGAATCATAAGGCACACCAACTTCTACTACTGCAAAGATATACTGTTTGGAATAATTAGTAATTGAGCCAATATTCCCATTTTGAATAATCTGCAATTGACCATTCGGATGTCTGACACGAGTGGTTCTGAGTTCAATCGCCTCAACAATACCTTCGACAACTTTTTCTTCGGCTTTTCCAGCTTCAATATAGTCACCTACTAAGTAGTAGTTTTCAAACAAAATAAAGAAGCCGCAGACAATATCATTAATTAGTGTTTGTGCCCCTAACCCCACAGCGATTCCAACAATACCAGCACCCGCAAGTATGGGAGTGGGATCGATACTCAGGGCATAGAGAATAAAAACTGTAGCCCCAAAGTAAATTAAGTATTGCAAGAAACTACGAAACAGAGGAACGAGCGTCAGGCGTCTACTTCTTTGAATCTCAGTTAGATTCTGGTTTTTGAACAGCACCTCTTCAATAAGTAAGTAAACGACCTCAAACAACACGCGACTAATGAAGATGATACCGATTATCTTGATCATTCGCGGGCCAAAAGTTGCGACATTGGCAATTAACTGCACCTGCTGAATCACCAATGTTGCCATGCAGACATAAATCACAAATTCCAAGCAGCGCTTTAAAAAGGGTATCAGGTGTCGGAGGCGATCGTAGAATCTCAGCAGGTTATCAGGATTGGAGTATCTGATGCTGAGAGCATCTAGGCTATCAACGATCGCAGCGACTGCTTTAAGTATAAGCAAGCCAACGGCAATGATTAGATAGATTCGCAGCGCGATGTACAAATATTCCGAAACCGTTGCTGGTAATTTGAGAAACTGGGCACACAAGATAGTAGCCCAAAGCCAGATTCCACCACTGATTCTGTCATAGAATGCCTTAAAGAAAGCATCAATACTTTCATCATCAGCAGTATTTTTTTCTAAGTTCTTGGCGCGAGTGCTGGCTACCCTCAACCAATATTTGAGAAATTTCAGGGCGATCGCCGCTAAAATCAAAGTGCCAATACTCTGAGCTATGCCAATTCCTAGTGTCATCCAAAATCCTGATGGGATACGCTCAATCAACAAGAGTGTGTATTGCTGAAGATTTTCGCCCCGATAAACTAGATAACCATTAGCACCCACAATCAGAATGCACGACACCACACAAGCAAGTAACAATAACCCTGTGATATTTCGGCGGAGAGTTTTGATACTTCTATTGTTATCGCTTTTAGGTATAAAGGTTTTAGTAAATAGCTTGAATAATTTGCTGAAAGCCCAGTTCAGTAATACAAAAACAAAGATTATCAGGCTGACTTCAGCCAAAATAATTAATATATTCATAGTATGAATATCAAACTGAATGAATTTAACAGTTGTATATTAAAATCTATTGAGATTATCAAGATTTATTCTATACATAGATGATTATTATTTCATATAATCACAACTTGTCAAGCCATTAACATTTTATTCACACGTCCACTTTTCATTTTCTCTTCACCGATTCTAAGTAAGTGAGAATAAATCGAAGTAAATTAAGTAATGTAAAAAATCTTGAGATTAGTTTGTAGTGAAAACTTTAGCCATCACTTGAGGGCTAAAGTTTTCACTACAAACCTTTAATTATTTATGCCGCTCTACTTAACGCTCTTCCATCACTCTGGTCAAAAAAAATCTCAGCCAACTTTTAAACAATAGACAGAAATTAGGTTGGGAGCTTTGTTTGCTAACATTCAGCCTAAAATCATCATTTTTGCCTGAATTACATTGGAGCGTTTCTCTGGCGTTCACTGCAATAATTGCGCGTAGATAGTGGGTTAATGTGTCTTTTACTCTCCGTATATCCGCGTCTTTACATCTTTCTAGCGATTTGAACTATGCAACTTACAAGCGCATCAGCTTATTTAGCATCAGCATTCTCACAATCCATCTGCACCACACAATTTCTCCCTTGTGCTTTTGCCTGGTAGAGTCCTTGGTCAGCAGCAGCAATTAAGGTTGCAGGAGATAATTGGCTATGAGGAGTGATGGTTGCCACACCAAGACTTAGGGTAATGAATTCACTGACCTGAGAATGGGGATGAGGCATTTGTAATGCACTAACATTGATCTGAATATCTTTTGCAACTGCAATGGCCCCTTCAATATCAGTATTCGGCAAAATAACTGCAAACTCTTCTCCGCCATAACGAGCCACTAAATCAGCGGGGTGTTTAACTGTCTGAGAGATTGCCTTAGCAACCTGTCTAAGTGCATCATCTCCTGCCAGATGTCCATGCGTATCGTTGTAAAGCTTAAAGTAATCGACATCACACAAAATCAAAGATAGCGAATTTTGCTCTCGTGCCAACCATTGCCACTGCGTGTTTAACGTGTCATCAAAGCAGCGGCGATTTCCCACTTGGGTTAGACCATCGGAACAGGCAAGGCGTTGTAATTCCTGGTTTGCTTGTTGTAATTGATGATAAAGTTTTGATTGCTGAATAGCGATCGCAGCTTGACCTGCTAACTGATTAAACAAGTTAATCTCCGATTGCTGCCATTGTCTGGGCTGACGGCATTGGTGAGCAATCAATAATCCCCACAAACGCTCTTGCTGCAAAATTGGTACGACAAGGTTTGCCCGGATTTGCAAACTTCTAAGAAGGTCAACATGACACGATGATAGACCTGCATTTTCAATGTCTGCGATCGCTCTGGTGTTACCTTGTTGATAGTAAGCTGCACGCGTGGATTTAAAGCACGTGTCCATGACGTGAAATCCCAAAATCGACATACACCCTTCTGCTAAGGATTCTACAGCGACTAATCCACTCCAGTCTGGCTCAAATTGATAGATCAATACTCGGTCTACCTCAAACAGTTGTCGCACTTCGGCTGCTGTGGTTTGTAAAATTTCGTCTAACTCCAACGATTGGCGAATGCGCTGCGTTACAGCCGCAACAATTCGCTCAGACTCGCTTTGGTGTTGGACACGCTCCTCAACTTGCTGAGAGTGTGCCGATGCTACAGTTAATGCGATTTGCTCAAAGTAAGGAGTTGTAGTCACAGGCGCTGCACTGGGTTTAGCAATCAAATAGCCTTGAGCAAAATTTGCACCTCTTTCTCGCAGCCAGTTCAGTTCCTCAATGCACTCAATTCCTTCAGCAACCGTCTGGATGTTTAACTTTTGAGTAATCTCTAGAAGTTTCTCGGTAATCGAAGCTTTGTAAAGGTCTTGATGCACATCTCGAATTAACTCCATGTCCAACTTGATAAAATCTGGACGTAACTGATGCAGCAAGTTTAGGCTGGAATAGCCAGAACCAAGGTCATCAAGAGCGATTAAAAACCCAGCATTCCGGTAGTATTGAAGCACTGCCTTGAGGTGGGCTAAATCTTGAGGATTGTCTGATTCTACGACTTCAAAAACAACGCGATCGTGGGGAATTCCAGCAGTATCAATGGCCTCTACCGTACTACGTAGGCAAAAAGCTGGGTCATAAAGTGACGTTGGTGCAAAATTGATAAAGATGTGACCATTCACTTGATGGCGGCTGAATTGAGTGATTGTGCTCAGACGAGCAACTTGGTCGAGTTGTGGTAGAAGTCCGGCTTCAGTTGCTAACTCCAGAATAGATGTCGGTAGTACTAAATTGCCTTGTTCATCCAGACCGCGCAAGAGCGATTCATATCCAAAAATTTGCGATGTATCGTTAATTGAAACAATTGGTTGAAAGTAACTGGTGAATCGTTCTGTTGCCAGCATATCAATTAACCAATCTGATTGGTTCAACTTAATGAAGCGTTGTAATGAGGCTATGTCACTAAAATCATGGAGTTGAGGTTGGATAGTGCCTTGCATGAAAAGAACTTGCGTCTCTTTTAATTCTCTTGGTGCAAGTAGTTTGGCCAGATTACGAGCAATTTCTAGAGACTGTCCGGGTTTACACTCCAAACTCAAACCTGGTCGCTCGTGCATCAGTTCATACTTAAGGGAAAACTGCTGTAGGTAGGAGGTGACTTTTATCAGGGTATGTGAAACGGGAAACCAGAGAAAGAGCCTACCTGCTTCCTTAGTCCGGCAGCGTGCAATATTGCGACAAGCACAGGTTTTGGAGATAGGACATATTTGGCTCATAGCTAAATAATTTGAATTTTCTCAATCCGATTTATTCTATTATTCCCATTATTTTTACTGTAAAAGATAAACTACACTTCAAATACATGAAGATTTGATGAGTTAAATAAACTGAATAATTTAACGGAGTAAGTGACTCAGCAACACATACCAAAATTTATACTAAAATTCCAAATAATTAACGATATGTTTTGTGTAGTCAAGCAACAAAACCAAGAGTTGTGTTAACAATTTAAGTTACAAAAAAAAGGTAAAATTAGCCAGATTAGTAACAGCTTTTAGCTAGATTAATTCAGAGTAAATATATTTTTTTAAGAATGAATCGACCTCAATAAAAAACAAAAGATTTGAAGCAAGTTATATCATGTCCGCTTGATTGCTTATTAAACCGGAAGAACCCCACCCAAAACTACGCTTTGTCTCCAGGGGATTAAGGGGTGGGGTGCAATGACTGTGGTTAGCATAACTAATTATGCAGACATGATATTAATAAATTAAGCCATGAATCAATGAGCTTTCACCCTAAATCCCTCTCCCAATTTTGGGAAAGAGGGACTTTGAAATTGGCTCCCCTATACTTAGACATGCCCACTTCTACCAATTAGAGTTGCAATTTCCTTGATTAATTCCTCTGGTTCGACGGGTTTGGATAGATGCTTTTGAAACCCTGATTCCAGTGCTTGTTGCTGATTGATTTCTCCAGCATAAGCAGTTAAAGCGATCGCCGGAATTTGTTTGGCTTGGTTTGCCTGCAATGCTTTAACTTGGCGCATCAGCATATAGCCATCCATCTCTGGCATCCCAATATCACTGAGCAGCATATCTGGTTCTGACTCTGCCAAAATTTGCAATGCTTCTTTTGCTGATGTCACTGCTGTCACCATTGCTCCAGCCTGTTCTAATACAAATGTGTGGAAGTCACGGGTATCATCGTCATCATCTACAACTAAGATTTGGATGCCTGCCAGGATTTCAGTCGGAAGAGAAGGATTTAATGCAGCAACATTTATATCTTGTTTTGGAGTTAAATCTTTTTTAATTAGTGGTAGCCTAACTCGGAAAATAGCTCCTTGCCCTTCACCTAAACTTTCTGCCTGAATCGTGCCGCCATGTAATTCGATCAAATGACGCACAATTGCTAACCCTAACCCCAATCCACCAAATTTTCGGGTTGTCGTGCCATCAGCCTGACGAAAATATTCAAAGACATAAGGTAGAAACTCAGGGCTGATTCCTTTACCTGTGTCGCTGACGGTAATCTCAGCTTGAGCGTCAACGCACTCTAATTGAATATCAATTTTTCCTCCTTCAGGAGTGAATTTAACGGCATTCGATAAGAGATTCCAAATAACTTGTTGTAAACGACCAGAATCACCCAAAACTTGCCCGAAAGAAGCATCCAGCATCGTCTGAATTTGAATATTTTTAGCTTCTGCTGCCAAACGGACTGTTTCCAATCCCGCCTCAATTACAAGTACTAGGTTGACAGGTAACATCTTCAGGTTGAGTTTACCTTGTAAGATTCGAGAGACATCGAGCAAATCTTCAATTAGTTGAGCTTGTAATTGAGCATTCCGCTCGATAGTTGCGATCGCTTTCTTCAGGGCTACTGCGTCAAATTCACGAGTTTGCAAGAGTCTCGCCCAACCAAGAATCGGATTCAGAGGCGATCGCAATTCATGGGAAAGTACCGCCAGAAACTCATCTTTAATCCGGTTGGCTCTTTCGGCTTCAGTTCTAGCAGCTTGCTCAAGTTCCAGGAGGCGATCGCGTTCGGCTTCTGCGGCTTTGCGTTCGGTAATGTCAATGACTGAGCCGATGTAACCTTTAAACTCACCGTCCACTCCAAACCACGGATTCGCGGCATCGATGCAAGAGCGATATTTGCCATCTTTGCGCCGCAAGCGGTATTCCAAACGGAAGGCCGAGTAACTGCTACTAGCTTCCAGAAAAACATTCCTGGCGTCATTATAGTCTTCTGGATGCACAGCATTTAACCAGCCAAATCCCAGACCCATTTCCTCGGTCTGACCTGTAAAATCGTACCAGCTTTGACTGAGATAAGTGCAGTGGCTATTGGTATCTGTCACCCAAACCATGAAGGGGGCATTATCAGCCATGTTGCGGAACTTTTCTTCGCTTTCCCGAAGGGCTTTTTCTGCCTGTTTGCGATCGCTGATGTCTGTAACAAAAACGCTTACTCCTTCTGCAAAGGGATAGATGCGATTTTCAAACCAGCGCTGCCAAGGGGCATAAAAGTATTCAAACTGAACAACAGTGTTTTGGGCGATCGCTCGATGAACCTGGGTATCAAACTCGCTTTTAACCATATCGGGAAAAACTTCCCAAAATATCTTGCCTAGCAACTCTTCTTTTGGGATGCCAACAACATCTGCTACGCGATCGTTGACAAAGGTATAACGCCACTCTCGATCCAATACAAAGAACTGGTCTTGAATACCAGCGATAACAGTCTCTAGGTGTGCTTTGGCAACCTCAGCTTCAATTCGCAACCCTTGCTCGCGTTCCATTGCCTCTTGGCGGAGACGAGCCATTTTTAGGGCTGCTTCTACCCGCGCCAACAATTCACGGGCAGAGAAAGGTTTAATCAGATAATCATCGGCTCCCGCTTCTAACCCTTCCACCCGTGCCTCTTCCCCTGCCCGTGCCGACAACAGAATGATGGGAACTTTTTGCGTCAGCGGATCGGCTCGTAATGCTTGCAGCAGTCCAAAGCCATCTAATCCAGGCATCATCACATCTGTCAGTACCAAATCGGGAACACGTCTACGAGCAGAGTCCAAAGCTGTTAAACCGTCTGGCACTGCTTCTACTTCATACTGCTGACTTAATAGCCGATTGACATAATCACGCATATCTGCGTTGTCATCAACTAGAAGAATTCGGGCAGGAGAGGGTGACAGGTGATAGGTGAGAGGTGATAGGTAAGATTCTTCCCTATTCCCTGTTCCCTGTTCCCTGTTCTCTTCCCCAGGTAGCCACCGCAGGGCTTCTTCTAGATAAGGCGTTGCACCTAATGCAGTTGAAGCTAAAGTTCGCGGGGCACTAATCCGGTCTGGAGGCAAATGAGCATATCCTGTGGGAATTGACACAGTAAAGCAACTGCCTACTCCAAGAAGACTGGTAACGTGAACTGTTCCACCATGCATTTGCACCAATTCTTGCACCAGTGATAATCCAATTCCTGACCCTTCAAAAGTTCGTCCTTGCGCCCCTTTGACGCGGTGGAATCGTTCAAAAAGGTGGGGGATTTCTGCGGCTGGAATACCGATTCCTGTATCTTGGACTGCAAACTCGATATGGTCATTTGACCATTGCAAACTGACAGCAATTTCTCCAGCCATCGTGAACTTGAAGGCATTCGAGAGCAGGTTAAGAACAATTTTTTCCCACATCTCCCGATCTACATACACTGGTGCTGGCAGGGTAGGACAATTAACTGATAACTGCATCCCTGCCCGTTCTACTGCGGAACGAAATACACTAGCTAGTTCTGCGGTGAAGGTGGCAAGGTTGGTGGGTTCATAAGAAGCTTGAACCCTTCCGGCTTCAATGCGTGAAAAATCTAGCAAGCTGTTGACCAGTTTCAGCAGCCGAAGTCCGTTGCGTTGCACCATTTCTAACTGCTCTCGTTCTTTGGCTGGAAGCAGCGTGGCACAAGTGGCTAAGGTGTCCTCTAATGGCCCCAACATTAGAGTCAGTGGGGTACGGAACTCGTGGCTGACGTTGCTGAAAAAGACGGTTTTGGCGCGATCGATTTCTGCCAAGGCTTCAGCGCGTTTGCGTTCTTCCTCGTAAGCTTGGGCGTTAGCGATGCTGGCTGCAATTTGAGCCGCAACTAAATCAATGAATCCTTTATAATTGTCGTCGAATAGCCTGAAAGGATTCAAACCAGCGATTAATATACCAGCTTTTCCGGTTTGACCGGATGCGGCAATGGGTACTGCGATCGCTTGATGAGGCGATCGCTGCCAAACACCACAGGGTAAACTACTAAAAGACACTTCCAAATCGGAAATCAGTTTGGCTTGATGCGTTTTGCTCACTTCCGCAAAGGGCCAAACCCCATCAGCATCGAGAGCCACTGTTTCTGGAACTGCTAAGTGGTTTTGCTCGATGCGGCACGTACCAGCCAGAAAAACTTCCTGCTTATCGGGATCGACCAGATAAATCATTGCGAAAGGGAGATCGTAAGGGTTACTCTCCAGACAACTCGCACTGAGCGTACAGGCTTCATCGAATGTCCGCGCGTCTGCTGTCCTCGCCGCTAGTTCGCGCAAAAGTGCCAACTGACGCTCGCTGATAATTCGCTGCGTGTCCTCTGTGTTGGCGCAGATGATCCCACCTGTGTCGCCCTGGTCATTAGGAACCGGGCTATATGAAAAAGTATAATAAGTTTCTTCTGGGTAGCCATTGCGCTCCATAATAAGCAGCAGCGCTTCGTCGTAAGTACCCTCATTCTTCAGCATCGCTGATTCAGCGCGAGGCCCAATCTGATCCCATATTTCCCGCCACACGTATGAAGCTGGCTGCCCAAATGCTTCTGGATGTTTGCCGCCAATAATAGTTTTATAAGCGTCATTGTAAAGGTTAATCAGTTCCTCACCCCACCAAACAAACATCGGTTGACGGCAAGTTAGCATAATTCGCACGGCAGTCTTCAAACTCTGCGGCCAATGCTGTGTTGGGCCAAGGGACGTTTTTGACCAATCTTGTTCTCGCATCCTAGCCCCCATTTCACCTCCACCGATAAGGAAATTTACGTTGGCGTTGCTTGCTAACGTTGACTCGTTCTTCATCAATTCCTCTCGATTGGTCATGTGTCGGTTACAGGTTACATCGGTGGTTGTCTTTTAGGAAAAATCCTCTATAAATTAGACCTTTACGCTTCTAAACACTCATTTTAGAGGATATTCAAAGGCACATACAGGATGAGATGCCAATGCTGTGACTTTTCAAAGCTTTGAAATTGCCTTTTCGGGGCAAGTTTCTACTTTAGCTATTTTTATTGTCTCCTTTATATCATCGATATTTCAAGCTAGCTACCAAGGGCACTTCTCATTAGACAATCCATAATATTGCAACGGCGAACGCTAGCCACAAGTATTTGGCACGCTGTAGGTTAAGTAAACAGGTTTTAATGGGTAGCGCTAAAATTCCCCTGCCGACTAAACTTTGAAGGAGGGGAATTAAAGCATTCCTAAGAGGATGTTTGAAAAGTCCTCTTCTTGGTAGTAAAACGTTCCAGATCCCCCTAAATCCCCCTTAAAAAGGGAGACTTTTAAAGGTTATTGCCCCCCTTTTTTAAGGGGGGTTGGGGGGATCAATAAGTGCCTAAAATCACAGCCAACTACTTTTCAAACAACCTATAAGTATTTAAATTGTTTCTGTAAACATACCTGTTCGGGCAAACTCTTCTTCTTCAGGGGTGAAGAGTGGAGGTTTATCCACAAGGCTAGGCTCAAAGTAGTATGTCTCTTGGAGAAACTGCCCGATAATGACAGCTTCCTCTAAATCCTTGATGTGGTTCTGTGCAACTATACACGCTTCCTTGAGATTATTCGCATTGCCCTTCTCCAGCAGCTTTGGCAATTCTGTTTTTACCCCTGTCAGCCGTGCCAATGGCTTCAGAATTCCATAGATGTTGTAGATCCGAGCAGTTTCTATGCTGGTGTATTTGAGTGCATTGGCTCTTGCTAACTCAGAGTCAAGGCTGGGCCAAAAACGGGTGGTGTAGAACGCTTTCTCATCCTTGTGATACCATTCTTCCGATCGCGCGATGGAAGAAGAAACGGTATTATGCAATTTCCAGAAGAATAACCGCAGAGAGGAACCATCTACCACGGTGGATAATTTTGCCTCTAGTGACACCTCAAAGTCAGTCAGATTGGGATCGCGCCCAAGCACCAGGTATTCTACAGGATACATATCCACTTCCTTATTTTGGACAACATACATATTCAGGTGGTGTCGGCAGTAAGGACAGGGGTACATTGTGGCAAACAGTTGGAAGAAATCTTTGAAGATTGCGACTGCGGCTTTTTGCTGTTCTGGTGTCTTGGTAGACACAATCTCAGCTGTAGTATGGAAAAAGCGCCACACTGCCGGGCCAATGTAGTAGGGGAAACTGACTCGCATTTGCGAATCTTTCACTTCAGTCCGATCTAGATAGACATCAATGAATGCTACATACTGCGATAGCGCCCCTGATTCTCGCCCAAACTCTAGGCGTTCGCGGCGTTTCTGGACTCCATTTAGGTAGTGATGCGTTAACCGCCATGCTTGTTTGAGGATCAATTTCTGTTTGGGAGTGCAACGAGGAAAATTTTCGGCAACATCCGCCCCGTAGCGGTTAAATTCTCCTGAGTTTTTTGTACGCTGATACCATTCATCCAAAGCCGTTTGGTCGGGTACGGTGTTACTTTGGATATCTGCTGTGGTAGAAACACTAAACGCTGCCAACAATTTCGGCATAAAGTCCTCATACCAGTATGCGACTGGCATGATTGCACCATCTATTTCCTCAGTTGCTTGGGAGAGAATGACGCGGTTCCACTTGTGTAAATAGTCTTTTGGATTTGCCTGAGATTTAATTGGTGGTGGAGCCATTTCTTCATTCAGTTCTATTCCCCTGAGACGATTGAGTTCGTTAATGGCCAGCACACCTTCTACGATGTCACCCAAGCTGAGACTTTTCTTTTTGATCGTAATTGCAAACTCGACTCCGGCAGCAAACTTTTCTTTGACATTGGCAAATTTACTCCGCGCTTCTAAAATCGCTTGCTGTTCTGCCAACATTTCTGGTGTCTTTGCCACTGTTTGCCAGTTCTCGATCCGCTCCTGCAATCGGGCATATTCATCGGCAATCGATTTAACCACTGCATCTAGAACGGGGTAGCAATCCTCGGATACTATACCTAATGCTTTGTAAAGTGCGATCGCTTGTTTGACAAACTCCACAAAATCAGTAATTCTGTATGGCAAGTTTTTCACCCGCAAGTGAGTTTCATGATTTGCGGAGAAACTCTCACGGAAGCTGCGGTAGGCTGCTCCTTGAATCAAACGAAACAAACCAATCTGCATTTGCAAAGGGGACGTACCGCTTTTTTTCTGATTCGGTGAGTTTGGTTGTTGTGCTAACTGTTCTCTTAGCTGTGCCAACTCTGGAGTCGTTGCTTCTGGCGTCGGCTGGGTGCTAGCTGCTGCGGCCTCATTGGAAGTGGCAACTGTTTTGAGCGAACTGTTAAGAGAAATCGGTGAGTCTTGATAACCAGTTTTGCTTTCTGACTCCTCCGGTACTAGCTGACAGAATTCCTCAAAGTCAATTGAGCCATCGCCATCATGATCTACTTCCTGCAACATCTCTTTCAACTCAGCGTCTGTCAGCCCAAACTGAGTCATCACTGTCCGCAGTTCAACGGCAGTAATTTCACCGCTACCGTCTTCATCAAAGGCACTGAAGGCTAACTTCAGGCGGCTTTCGCGATCGCCTACTTTCGCAATCATCAGCGTTTTAAATTCTTCAAAGTCGATAGTGCCTGACAAGTCAACATCTATCTCTTTGATCAAGTCACGCAGCCCCGCTTCCGTGGGATTTTGCCCTAGCGATCGCATTACCTCCCCCAGTTCCTCGGTTGAGATCGCTCCGTTGCCGTCTACGTCTAATACTTTGAAAGCTTGCCACAATTTTTCTATTTCTTGTTCATCAATCATGGTTTTGTTCCAATTCTCTATATGTCACTCATAAATTTCTTACCATGTTTTCTAACAGCTACTTCAATACTGCCTAGTTCTGTTAAGTAAATAATAAGTATTAGTCACAACTGAACTCTGATGTTTGGAAGTCATTCAGGAGGTGCAAACTGTGCAAATACCTCGGCCCCTGTCAGGTTCTTAGTTTCATTGGCAAAACAGTAATATTGGGGCTTTTCATCAATGAATACCTGATGATCGAAAACAAGACCTTCAGAACTATCGAATAGTCCAACAGGCATGAAATACTGGTTATTTTGTTTTAATCTATAAAAGAGATGGCTACCACACTGCTTACAGAATCCACGTTCTGCCCACTGTGACGATTGATAAAGCCCAATATTTTCTTCACCAGACAAGCTGACATCACTTTTACAATCAACAGCTAACAGAGGCCCTCCGCCCCAATTGCGGCAGATACTACAATGACAGGCTCCCACACTTTTATTCATGCTAGTTGTAGAAAGACTTACTGCTCCACACAGGCAACTACCTTTTGCAATGCTTACGTTAGACATATTATTTTCTCTGACTCCATGCAGGCGCTCCAATTACTCACATTTTCCCCTATTTCATACTGGAAATGCCAAGAATATTAAGTAGTTCGCTTTCGTGACTTTGCTCTTTTAAAGGTAAGAGCAAAGGGGAGCAATGCGATTTTGTGAGGTCTGGTCAAAAACAAGCGATCGCTAAAAATTA